>NZ_JBHUMY010000004.1:0-56828 GCF_042685365.1 Paenibacillus thailandensis
GTTGCAGTATCGGACGAAGTATATATGCCTTCCAAAATTACGGGCTTTTTCCCTGTATGATAAAAATTCATCCAAGCAGACCACGATCCAGTTCCTCCGATATTCGGTGGATTGCCGGTCCTAAAAGAAATCATCCCGTTCGAATACCCCGAGACAACTTGTAGAATTGTATCGCCTCCACCATGCACTACAAGCATTTGGCCGTAATCGGCCCCCGAAGGAGCGTTAACCAAATTGTCCCAAAGTCGGTAAAACCCCGATATCGTAAAGTTATTTAAGTCGGCCCCGCCGAATGCGTCCCCCGTTCTCTGAGCAAAGGTAGACGCATGTATCCCGTCCAATGTATCCGCGTCTAACCCACTTCCCGCTCCATCAACGGTTTTAAGCCACGCCAGAATATTAGCAGGCGTCTGCGCATCCGCTATACCCTGTTCCATTTTGTTCGCCAGCGCAGCGGAGAACGCCGTTCCCGGCTCGTATACCGTCCCCGGCGCCGGAATGAGCGTTATCGTCCCGTCTCCGTTGTCTTGCATGGTGTAGGTTAACGGGCGTTGCACCGCCCTGTCTTTCCAATCTGTCGGATCATACGCCATTAATATAATTCCTCCCCAGCGCCGCAAGTGAACGCGCCGCAGTATCTGAACTCCTTGACGACGTTACCCCACAATTCGTAAATCAAGAGCAAATTTTTCTCCAAGCGGATTGCATCGCGGAATCCGAACCCACGAACGGCAGCCGACCAATCCGTAACCGGCTGTTCCCAGCCAATCGGCTCGTAAAAGGCGTCGACAATCGCTCGCTCATTCGATTCAATCCGGTTCAGTTCGTCGGCGAACTCGATAGTTTTCACGGTCCGGCCCGTCTTCGTGACAATCTCCACGGTATAGCCGTAGGAAGTCAGAACGTCGGCGAGATACCTTGTGTTATTCTCTACCCGGTCAAGGTCGCCAAAGTTATACCTATCGCTTGCCGTCCAGTTTGTACGCGGCTCAATCCAATCCGCCATTAAATCGCCCCCCTCGTCAGCGAACGGCCCCGGAGAAATCCCGCGTAATTGTATTCCTGCCTCGTTATGCGGCTCTGCTTCGTCTCGTTGTAGCTATTCTCCACTTCCACAAGGTCGCCGCATTCAAGCGCGGGATTCTGCCGCCAATTGATCTCGTATATGGCCCGCTTCAAGTTCTCGGCAAGAAACCAATTCGCCACGGCCTGCGCGTGCGCTTGGCTGCTGATTAAGGTATTCTCTACCTTTAGCGTTTTTCCACCGGCTACGGCTACGGTAGCCACGGCCACCCCCGCCACGTCAACCCCGGAATAATAGTTAACCTCAACGCGGGTAACGAGTTCTTCAAGGTTTATTTTTGGCTCCTTGTAGATATTGTCGAAGTCCAGTGTATCGACGGAAGCGCCTGCCGGTAGCTGCTCAATAATCAACTTGTCGTACCGGTCAACACGCACGACGGACATACCGGCCAAAGCGATCATTTGCAGAATTTCACGGCGCGTAAGCGAATCATAAACGCCTTGCGTCGTAATAGACGAAAGCGCCGGGTCGATCTCGTAGCGTTCGACGCCTGCCCCGGTAAGGAGCGCCGCCGTGAAGTCGTAAAGGCTCATACTGCCCGACGTCAAGTTCGTTATTTCCTCGTCCGAAAGGAAGTCTATCAGGTTCCGGGCCGTGAAAGTCGTCGTTAAGGCCCCCTCGTCGCTCTGCCAATCGCTTAAGTAATAATAGCCAAGAGTCAAATATTCGAAGCGATTCGGCGCAATCATGACGCCAATCTCCGTATGAACCCGCTGCCGCTCCGCCAAATACGCATAGCTACCGGTCGGATTGAGTATATTAAACTCCCGGCTGGAATTGTCCACGACAAATTTCATCTCCGAGACGGGCAATGCCGCACTTGTCGGGTCGATTTCCTCCGTCACATCTACCCGGATCAATTTATTGTCTTCGTAGACGCGGACAACGCCAAACGTTACTTCGATCACCTTCGCCCGGCGGTTCCCTGCGCTCCATTTCGATATAGAAACCGTAACCCGGTTGTAATCGTTAAGCTGTTTTTCAAGGACGTACTGCGCCAAGGTATTACCGGTAACTGTATCCGTATATATAACAGTTCCGCCGTTATAAACGTTAATAACAAAGTCCGTCGCACATTCCCCGGTAGGTGTGTCAAAAGTCACGGTAATACCAATGCTGGAATGCGTTTGTCCGAAAGTATAGTCGAGTACTTGCGGAACCGAAAACGATCCGTCAGCGTTTGAAAATGCGTCCGAGTACCATCCCACCTCATAATCAGTTTCGGAGGGCTTCGGCGGCAGGACAAACGATCCGTCCAGCTTCCAGTAATCAGGCTCAAACGTGGCGTAAGCCGGGCGCGTTAGAATACTGTCTTTCGTCTCTTGCAGCCGACTAAACCCCGCCACTTCACTCGTTACCGTAACGGCGGCGTCGCCGGGAGCCGTAACGTCCGAAATGTTGAACGACACCCGCGCCCTCGTCGTCCGCGTTGGCGCGTAAACCGCTGTTTTAAACTCGGGGCTTACGTTCAGCACGCGCACCGCCTACCTTTCGATAATGTTAAATTTGAAGTCCTTCCAACGGACAACGCCGTTCAGGAAGTCTAGCGCTCCCGCCGAACGATCCCCGGCGTAAAACGTCTTTGTCGTCTCCCCGAGTTCCGGGTCGATATACGTTACATTGAAAAAGTTTTCGGAAGTGTAGGAGAACGCCCGTTGTATATCCTCCTGCGTCATAAACTTCCAACCAAGCGATATTTTCCGCTTATAGGTTATATGTTCTTTCAGAATGTCGCCCCGCGCGTTACGTTCGGCATTCGATATTTCCGATACGGTTACGGAATAGTCGGAAGGAGTTGGCAGCGCCAACCCCTGAACCTTGATTAAATGAGCCAAGCCCACTCCCCCTAACTCGTAATGATCCGCATGCCTTGGCGATTCATTTCCCGCACCAGCGACGGTAGGAATGCCCGTGCAAACGTCGTGCCGTCGATGTTAAATATTGCCTCGGTAGGTTGATTCGTGTTGCTGTTGCCGCCAGTAAGCTGCATTACACTCAACATGGCCGTGCCCACTGCCGATGTAATCATGTTTTGCAAATCTCCGAGCGGCGCCACGACTTCACGCTGCGTCTTATTGTCGCCGATCATAGCAAGAAACGGGCTATTAACGTCGGTAATACCGCCATTAGCCAGCTTCGGTATGTTCGGGACGTCGAAGCCGAAAGAAAACCCGTCGGTAATCCCCGGAATGGCTGGCACATCAACGCTTAATCTGTCCAAGCTGTCGAGAAATTCATTAATGAGGTCGATAACCCGGTTTACCGGCCTTCTTATTACGTCGATAAATCCGTCCCACACTTCTCCGAGCGTATCTCCCACGCCTTCCCAAGAAGTGCGCCATGCGGTCGTAAATGTCGTCCTAATGTAAGTGATAAAGTCATCGAACCGATGTTCATCTGTAACGACGGAGACAATATTGTTCCATAGGCCGCTTATGTCGGATTGGATATTCCCCCATGCTTCGGTAGCGCCCGTCCTGATATTCCCCCAAACGGTCGAGACGCGAGTTACAACGTTATCCCAAGTTACATGTGTTTGAAGGCCATTCCACCATTCGGAAACGGTCGTTTGAATCTGTGACCATCCGGTCGCCGCGCCGGTCCTAATCTCCTGCCATACTTGGGAGGCTCGCTCCGTCATTCGGTCCCATTGGATGAATGTTAAAAACATTTCCCAAGCAACCTGAAGCGTGATCCCGATTTCCGTCCATCGGGTCGCTGCGTCGTCCCTTATGTTCCCCCATATTTCCTGCAATCGGCTGCGGATGTCGCCCCACCAGTTGCCGGTAGCCTCCATTACGTCGCCCCAAGTTTCTGCTGCTTTGTCCCGGATGAAATATACAAAGTCGGTGAACTCGAGTTTTGTCGGATCGCCGTATGCGGTAATATCGGCTTTAATCTGCTGCCACGCTTCCGACAAACGGCCCTTGAAGTTCGCCATTGCGTCGCCCCAATCGCTATTAATCAGGTATACGACACCATTAATGATGTCGTAGAAGCCGGAAATGGCTGTTTCTCCGCCTTCGAAGAATTGTTCAAAGTTGCCGGAGGTAATACCGTCGAAACCTTTAATAACGCCCGCCAAAACGTTTAGGGCGCCCGCAGCGGCATATGCAACGCCGGTGATAGTGCCGGTATGCTTCCAAGAGAAAAATTCAAGTAACCGCTCGATAGCCGGATTGTCCGCAACCTCTTTAATCGAATCGAGGAGATTATCGAAAGCTTCACGCACTTTTTCAATACCATTTTTGATTCTGTCGCGGGCCTCTTGCGGGAAGATGCGGTCGAGAAACGACTTAATTTCCTCAGCCATCTTTTGGAACTTCTCCGATATGCCTTGCGTTCCATCGTCCGTTTCTTTAAGCGCCTTATTAACATCCGTCACAAGCCCCGCGCCAACACCGCCAGCAGTTCCTCCAGCAGTCGCGCCGGTTGCCTTGGAAATACTGTTGATCTCGTCGAATCCGGCCAGTGCGCCTGTCATGGCTTTAGCGGCGTCGGCTGTCTCTTTTGCCGCATTGGTAGCACCTGAACCGATCGACGAAACGGCATTCGATGCTTGCGTAGCAGCTTGGGCTGTTGCTTCAAAACTTGTCCCGAAAAGCGCTTGTGATAAGTTTGCCAGCCAGCCTAATGCGTCAGCAATTGCTTGGCTGAATGCCGTGAGCGCCGGAAGGACGGCATTATAGATCGGTTGAAAAACCTGTCCAAGGCTCAAACGCATATTTTCAAGCTGTGCGATAAATCGAGCCTGGCGAACGGCCGTATTATCGACAAGTTGCGTCCCGTACAGAGCGGATGCCTGTTCAAGAATAGCAAAGTGGCGAATAAGTCCTTGCGTCTTAAAATCGATTTGATCCCACGACCGGCCGTTCGCAAAGTCCCTAAATGCTTTAGTCGATTCGATCATGGAGACACTGATTTGAATACCTAGGTCCTCAATCGCGTCGGTCTCGCCCCGGAGACCGGAGAGAATACGTTCGTTTACGTCCGCGAGACTACGGCCCGTTCTGGACTGTATGATCGTCGAAGCCTTTAACAGGTCTTGCGTAAAAGTCGCGAGTTGTGCCTTGCTCGATGCGAAATTTCGTTCCATCGTTGCATATTGTGCGGCGAATTGAGCAAATACGAGTCTGCTCATACCTAGCGCTTCCCGATTGGCATCGCCCCATGCAAAAAAGCTATCAGCAGCTTCCCCGAGTTGCAGGTTAAGCGTGCCAATAGCCGATTCATATTTTATAGCGTCCTGCAAGGCTGCATTAAGCCCAAGAGTGCCTATAGCACCAACCAATCCCATGAACGCATTTTTCAGCGTAGAGGCCGTATTTTTTAGCTCTACACCAAAGCTAGCAACGTCCCGTTTGACATTGTTCAGTTCTTTGTTGATGTTTCGCGTACTTTGCTTAAGTCCATCGTCCATGCTGGAAAGTTGCTTTTTAACTGCGGCCAGCTCACGCTTTAGCGAGGCCGTCTCCGCCGAGATCAGTATTTGCAGCTCCTCGATCGTCAGCGCCATTCTTCTCACCTCGCTTTCTCTTGCTGTAAGCTGCAGCATGTTGCTCGATGCGAGCCTTCATAATCCGCCAATCCTGCTGCTTAGGCGTAGCGGTAAAGTCATCGAAAATGCCAGGATATAGTTCAGAAATGCGTTGAGCGGGAGCTTTAGATCCAAAAATACGAGCAACGTTTTCCGCAATATGGTTAGCCTGGTGACAAGCAATAACCGCGGAGTGTTGGAGCTGGCGCCGCTCTTTTTCAATTAACCCTTTGAGATAAGAAGAAGCATCCTTAATGCTCATGGCGTAAAATTCATCAGGCTTAACACCATATTCGCAGGCGTGCATAAACAACCTCTCGACTGCATCTCGTACCATGAAAAGTGGCGCCTCGCTGAGGGATCCGTCAGAGGTTAGGCGTTCGTTCCCTCCGTCGTCCCCTTCGGGAAAAAACCCGCCTTCTGGAATACCTCCATAAGCACCTTAATAAGTTCGACCACGTTTCCGCCCTCAGCGACAAACTCATCATAAATCGCTAAAGTCTGGTTGAAATTCGTTCCGTGGTTAAATTGCTGAAGCGAGGCATGCAGGATCTGCAGCAAGGACGTGATTTGCGGAAAGCTACCGGACCGCTCCATTTCCATCAGCACCATAACCGGATTCATCCCACCGAGTTGCTTTTCGAGCTGAACCGCTTGCGCTGCAGGAAGGTAGAGTTTGTACTCTTTCAAGCCGACGTTCAAAATTGTAAACATTTGCATCTCTCCTTTTGGACATGAAAAAAGCACCCTCATGAGGAGAGTGCTTTATCATCGTATTTTTAGATTAGACCGGGTCAGTGATATCGATGTCGCTTTGTAAATAAAACGTCGCTGTGAATTGCAGCGCACCATTTACCGCGGTCGATCCCATTTTCACATTTACCTGGGCATCGAATTCGTGCTTCGTACCGTCTGGATATTCCAGAGTAAATGAAGCAGTTTCCCCGGATTCCTGCAAACCTTTCAGAATGCGGAAATTAGAAGTTGCACTGCTGTTGTCATAAAGGAACGTAAAAGCAAGGTCGCCATAATCTTTTACCCCCGGAATGTACTGGCGTACGCTGTTGGCCAGTGTCGTTACGTCCACTTGCTCCGGATCTCCACCCATCTCCGGGACCTCTAGCATATCTTTAATTTCTGTGGGAGTAGTAACCGTCGCCGATGTATAGCTAAGTTTCGTCCCTTTAGAAAGAATACCGCTCATTTAAAGGATCACCTCTCATTGATATACTAAATTTGTCCTGCTATCGACGATTCCGCGAAAGCGCATCGTCTTGCGTTTCAAACCGCTCGGATCCGGCAGGTCAGCCGACAGGTCCCGCCGCAGACCCATTTCATTCATTTTCTCGTTAACCACCTGCGCGATTGGCCCCGTGGAACGGTCATGCCAGATATCGATCTGGAAAACAATCTCTGTCAAAACTCCCGGAATAGCCGGCTGCCCCTCTCGATTGGACTGCTCGTAGAAGGCAATATGCGGGAGCTTGGAGAAGTCGGATGGATAGAAATCGGATACGTGCACACCCTCAATCGATGACAGCTCGTCGCCGATAATCTTCTTCGCATCAAACATCAGCTTTCGCCTCCTAGTCCCTTAATCTTCTGCCGAATCACCGCCGCGACCATCTTCGGCACGATGTCTTTGTTCTGATTAGCGGCTGGGAACAAGAACGGCTGCGCCGGCTGTCCTTCCGTGTAGTAAAAAACACCATCGTCCGTCTCTCTGCGGACAAAATGGTATTTCTCAGCGGTCTTCGCGTCGATTTGGCTTTCGTGGATCCACCAACCGTTATGGCGGTAGGAGAGCTTGCTCAATACGTCATGAGGCAGTTCCCCTTTGTCGGAAGCCATACCGACTGGCCCCGTACCGAACTCCACATACGGCGCGTGCTCAGCGTTCGTGTAAACCTCACCGACGATTTTATCGCCTTCAACCTTAACATCGTCGTTTATGCTGTTCCGCAATTCCCCATCGTTGACGGGAGCCAGCATTTTCGCGTCCCCGGCAACCTTTTTGGCCCCTTGAGCTACTCCGATCTTGAGCGCTTGATTGACGTCCCCGCCTAGCGCATCGAGCTTGGCAAGTAGCCGACTCAAATTCTTTACCGTCATCGTTTCACCTTCTCCAGCGTTAAGACCTTATGCGTTCCCCACGGCTGAATAGATACCAGCTTATAATCCGGATCCCTCCCGGCATCGTATGGGATCTCTACGTACGCCCCGGCGCTCTCCGTGATCGTCTCCGGCCACTTCGTCACGTAGAAGGTTCGCATATAGCTCAACCGCTCCCCGTACTGTTCGGCCATGACACGGCCGCCGGCCGGATAGTCCTTAACCTCAACCGCAACCGGTTCGCCCCAGCCCTCATACGTCGTATAATCTTCGTCCTGGAGCGTCTCACGATTCCGGAATATGATCTTCTTCATATCGCGCCTACGTAGCCGCATTCAGCCTCACCAACTTCACAAGCCGATACTGGCCGATAGTCTGACGGATGGGCAGCGGCAGCTCATCAAAGGAGCGGGAGACGCCGCCCTCACCATGGGAAGTCTGCCCCTCGATGCCCTGCATATTAAAGCGGATAACGGCGATCTGCCGTTGCGTTGGCTCCAATGCGGCTGGCAGCGTAGTTCTGTTCGTCCAAGTGAGCAAATCGGACAGCACATCATCAAGCAGCAGCTGCAATGCCTCGTCCTGGTCCGTCGTGCCGCTCAGCTCCGGGATCATCAGCTTAAGCTTTTCAAGCTGCGTCATACGAACCGCCCTCCAATAGAAAGAGGACGGTTATTCGCCGCCCTCTGCTTCTTTGATTTTCGCCAGAATCTCGTCTTTCTTCGTGGCCTCACCCAGGTCAATGCTATTGGCCTTGGCATAAGCTTTCAGTTCGGTTACAGTCATTTCACCGACCGGCTTGTCGGCTTCTTCCTTCTCGGCCACCGACTCAATATCTTTATAACCCAGCGTCCGGAGTTGCTGGGCCTTTGCCGTTGAATCCGTAATTTTCACGACGTTTAGCAGTTGCAGTTTGTACATCAAATTAAGCCCCCACGCTTACGCGCATCGTTCCGAGCTGATTTTCAGGGATGATGAGATCGTGGTATTTGCGGTAATCGATCTTCCACGCATGCGCCTTTTGGTTTTGCATCGGATCGAAGATGCGGATGGTATCCGTCTTAGAAATACCGATCGGAGCCCGGCGCGGCGTAATGATCCAATTAATGTCTTTCGCTTCTGCAGTCGGTGTGAAGCCCCCAGCTTCCTGTCCAGCGGTTGTGCCATCGTTGAAGACATAAGCGGTCTTCATGCGATCGCCCGCAATTGGGATGATCGGCACACCCTCGAATTTCCGTACCGAGATCACGATCCCGCCCTGACTGAATTCATCAACTTGGAGCTGCTTCAAAACAGATTCGTTTTGGCCAAGGACCCCGAAGGTGTTCCAGGACATCGAGATAACGAGATTTGTCCAGTCGACACCTGTGTTGCCCAAAGCTATCAGATCAGCGTAAAGCTTATTCAATACATCCGTCGGATCAGGCGTATATGTGCTCGATTGACCAGCAGCCGCCAATTTGGTCGCAATTTTGCTGTATCGATAAGCATCGATCTCCGGAATAACCTTTAGACGCTGGAATTCGGACATTACGTTTGCCGCAGCAATGCCGAAATTCGTTTCGTCGACGTCGTTTGCGTCCAGCTGGAATGTCCGGCCGCGATCTTGAGTTAGCGTGTGTGTTTGGTAACCAAACGTTACCGAGCCTTGCACAAAACCGTTGTCCCGGTCATAATCGCCCATACCACTGGTCGAGATTTCCGGGATTTTGATTTCGTTACCGCCGTTGTATTTGACTTGTCCGGCGTTTTCCTCCATCCAGCCGGAAGTCGCTTGCTGGGTAACTTGCTTGTCGAGCTCCGTTTGGAACAGTTTTGCGTATTCGAGTGTGTTAATAGCCATCTAATTACCTCCCAGAAAATTGTTGTTTGATTGCTTCGGCATCTGGCACGGCGCTATTACTCCCGCCAGCTGCGCCTCCGCCCTTCGGCGGTGTACCCTTCAGCCGTTCATTCACGCCGGCCTCGACTGCCGCGCGGAATGCCTTCTCTACTGCTTCGATCGACTGGTTCGTGCTGTCCGCATCGGTGTAAACCAAAATCTCGGCCAAATCCTTCGGCAGCCCCTTCTCGGCCAGCGTCTCCAGTGCAGTTGCCCGAAGCTCCCGGCGCGTGATCTCGCTCTCGCGCTTCGCCAGCGCATCCTCACGCTGCTGCCGCTCATACTCGGCTTTCTGCTCGGCGTTCATCTTGGCTAGCTTCTGTGCCTCGGTCTTGGCCTCTTCGAGCTTAGTCGTAAAATCCTTCTCCCATTTCGCCTTTTCCTTGCCAAGTCGTTCGCCGAGAATACGGTCTACATCGGCTTGCGTAAATGTCTTTTCGCCTGCGCCGCCAGCCGCAGCGCCATCTCCGGCTCCGGCACCATCGCCAGTTGGGCCAGTTGGGCCAGCTCCACCTGCGCCGTCGGCACCGGCGCCGCCTTCTGCGAATGTTTGAAGATCGAGCATATATTTGTACTTGCGTTTTTGCATCGTAAGACCTCCCGTTTTACGCCCGTCGGCTAGGATCCATGCAGCTTTTAACGTCATCAGCACGTTCTGGACAAAAGATAAAGCCGCTCATATGAACGGCTTAATTGTGTATAAGGGTAACGGAAACCTGTGGAATCCGGCATGTGACCGTGGACGCCTGTCGGTTCTTTATGCCGATCTTCGGAAACATGATGTCCGCAAGTTCGATCTCGTTCGCGGCAAACGTCTTGTAAAATACAAGGCTTTCCCTCTCTCCATGCGGCCCTTCACCGAATCCGACCGTACCGTCACTTTGGATGCGGATAAGCAGGTTCCGTTTCCGGCTATGCTCACCGTTATTGATGATCTGATACGGCGCGTTGACCGTCTTAATGCCGTTCGTCGAGTGGTACGCCTTCACAAACACGGTTTGTTCCGTGCCTTGTCCGATGACAACACCTTTCGTACCGGCTGCATTCAAAAACTCGAAAGAGATGTCCGATTGATTGGAGCCAAGCACGAGCGAATCGAACTCGAAAATGATTTCTTTCAGGTATTGGAACCCGATGCCGGTAGCCGCGAACATGTTCAAGAAGCAACTATTCCCCGCACCTGCCGATGCCGTAAGCCGAATACCACCGGAAGATTGATCCGGCGTTACAATCGCGCCTGTTGGCGTTCCCGCCCCGGTAATCGTCAGCCATTCCGGAAGCGCTGTTATTCCGAGAAATGTCTCGCGGATCGTCCGCGATGTTTTCCCGCTGGGCACTTCGCCATTATAACCATGCAAAATAGCCATGCTTTACGCCTCCCCTATCGCTAATCCGAAGGCGTTATCTCCGGCAGCATTCACGCCTTCATAGAACAGATAAAGCTTGTCCTCGTATTCCGTGATCGTGACATTGCGGATGCTCTTTTCGTCCCACGCCCCCGCGCCACCGACCTTAAGAATCTCGTACAGGCCATAGCCCGGCTTGCGCGGCCCGTTGTACGGCGATACAAATACTTTCGACGTCGAATCGCCGGAGCCGGACGCCCACGAGTTTTCGTTGACGTTTGCCCAAAGGCGACCACGCCATTGGAACACGTCATTGACTCCAATTTTCCGCGTCGTGCCGTCTGATGCAATTTCGGCATTGCCAAGGATCGGGTACGGGTCCGTTGTCCAATTGATGCCGTCCAGCGAGTACGAAATACCGTTGTGCGAGTAGTTTGTGCCTCCCATCGAGTGCCGCATGATCCACAATTCATTAAAGCGGTAAACGCGAGCATAGCCGGTATGCCCGTCGCCCGGAAAGTCGCCGTCAGGAATCGTAATCAGCGGAGCCTTAAGGATCGTCCACGTAACCCCGTCCGGACTTGTTGCAAGGCAAGTCGCCTGCGAACGGTAGACGTTCGTGTCACCAGCAGCGTAGTAGTTTTGATGGTAGTACATGTGGAAAAGGCCGGTGTTCTCGTTGTACAGGACGCAAGGCGTTTCGGTTTGCTCTCCTGCTGTCGTATCTACGAATACACGGCCACGGTCCTTCCATGGTCCGCCGGGATGCGGAGCCGTCGCAAGGCCGATACCGCCCGCGCCGCTGGCATGGTCAGTGGAATAATATAGATACCATGTGTCGAGCGCTGCAGAACCCAACACCGACCGCATCTCTACAAGACATGGGAAGTAAATCGGTACACCGCCCGTCCACGACGCCATAGCTTTTGTGAATACCGCTTTCGTGCCGTATTTCTTGAATGTCGGCGGCTGCATGCGTTGCCCTTGTGTTAGTGCGACCGGGTCCCAATAACCTCCGGTACGCTTCTTAACAAGATCAACGTCTTGCTTCCGCCCGAAAACCCGCCCTAAAGGACCATACACCATTGTAAATTCACCCCTCAATGAATAAATTTGGAATAATAAAAGCACTCCCAAAGAGAGAGAGGTGCTAGGTTCCATATTTCTGTTTCCAATCCTCATAGCTCATGCTTGCCGGAACGAGCACGCTGCGGCCCGTCTCCGGATCCGTAGCCCTCCTCTGGATGCCTTCCAGCGTCTCCAGCCCAAAATAAGCCCGCGTCGTTGATCGGCAGTATGGATGAAGGGGAGGCATATTGACTCCAGCTTTCGCCTCCTTCACCGCGTAGACCTTCAAATCATGTTTTCGGCATATCTCCGATGTCCTAGAGTCAAGCGTCGCCAAAAACTGATACTCGTCGACTTCGGCCTCTTCGTAGCTCTCCATCTCCGCGCTGTTGGCCATGTACGTTGTTTCTGTCCGGACAAGTCGGTTTGCCGCGTGCTTGCCGACATTCATTCGTTCTTCCAGCTCGAGTGCAAGCTTTCGTCGAGGTGTGCCGCTCATAAAGCCAGCTGTTAACCTCTCCTCCAGCAGCTTCGCCAGTTCCTCCGTATTCGCCCATACACGCCGGCTAAAGTGCTTGCCGCTCCACGGATTACGGAGGATCTCCTGAACCACTTTCTGCGGCATCGGGTCAAAACGGAAACCTAGTCCAAGCCCGCGTTGAATATCGAACATCGTGCGATAAAACGCCTCATCGATGACATCGACATACCACTTCTCAGTGATTTTAACTTCGATATCGGCAAGCAGCTTCGTCTGCAGATGAATATTCTCCCGAAGCGCCTGGAGCCGTGTGATCCTGGCCCGATAAGCTGCGGAGTTCAGCCGGTTAAGCATCTGTTGCCGGATTGTCGGATCTCTCACCTTTCGCATCTGCTCAGTCAACTCGCTGCGCTCCTGGGGCGTCAGCGGGGTGTTGAGCAGCTGACGGGCTTCCTTTGGGCTCATTCGGCCGTCGCGGGAGTATCGGTTGAAGATCTTGTCGATTTCGGCCTGTATGTTGGCCAGCGCGGCATCGTATGCCGCAGAGAGTGTCCGCATTGTGCGGTCAGCGCCCCGATGGTATTCGGCCATGCGCTCCATTGCCCGCCGATCCCAATATTCGTTACTCCGCTGCTTCATCATCCGTCACGCTGCCCTCTGACCCGCCATCCATCGGCATGCCGAAAGCTTGCTGTTGCTGCTTAGCCGCCTCTTTACGCTGTTTCGCAACGCGCTTCAGCTCCTCTGCCGGATCCTTAACGAAAGAAATCTGCGACAGCAGCGTCTCGTCGCTGACCAGGTCCTTCAGCTGGACGACCACGTTTGCCTTCTCCACGTCGTCAGCCGGCAGCTCATGCGTCATTGTGATCTCGACGTCATCCACATTGACCGCTTTGCCCTTGACGCGCAAGACATTAGCAAACAGCTTCAGCCGCTCGCGCAGCCCCTGAATGAAATACCGGTCCTTCGTCTTGGACAACGTATCAAGGCCGAAAAGCTTGTACCGCATGGCCACGCCGGAGACGTTGGAAGCGAAATTCTCATCCGTCAGGTCCGGAACCATTGAAAACTCATGGATATCGGACTTAATCGCGTTCCGAAGAACTTCTGTGTCAGCTTCGTTAAGAGCCTTGGTCAACCATCCTGCATCGGCGTCCGCGTTCGGCGGAAGCTCCAAAACCTTGTATTTCTTGAGCATTTGAATCGTCTTGGAATACTCGTCTTCCGTATCTCCTAGTGATGCGCCGACAATTTTGAGAATAGCATCAACAAACTGCGCCTTGTCGTTTACCCTATCGCTCTGCAGCGTGTTATAAGCGTCGATCAGCGACAGCTGCTGTTCGAAGTCGCCTTGCTGCTCCTCGTTGTTCCAGAATTCCACGACCGGCACGCCGCCGAAAAAGTGCTCCCGGACATCGATAAGCTCGTAAGCCTCGCTGCTGATATTCTTAACCTCGTAATACAGGACCATATTCTCGGTATAGACGTTTACGGACCATTTGACGATATTGCCGTCGCCGTCTTTCCGCGGATAATAATGCACGCCAAAAATAGGCCTGTATTCGATCGTATCGTCTACAACCAGAAACAGCTGCCGCGGGTCAATCACCGTCGCCTTTGGATAGGGGCTCTCATCGCTGCTCATGTAATAAAGCTCGAGTCCGACGCCGTACATGGACAGGTCTTTCGCAAGCTCCGTGTCGTGGCTTACGATATCGATTTTGTCGTAAACCTCTAGCACAGGCTCAATATTGCCGCCACTATATTTCACCGGATCGCCGACCATGTAGCCCACCACAATGTCAGTTATGTACTTGGCGTGATTAGCCACCAGCCGATGATTCGGCAGCCCGGTATCCGAGTCCATAGTGCGATTTAGGATCGGATGCTTGCCGAGATAATACCGTTCCAGCTCATTCAGCCGCGGGATACTTTGCTGGTGTTCCGCAATACATTTTCGAAGCACGCTTGCCGGCATGTCGTTCCAGTCCGCTACCAGATCCCGATCTCGTATAATCGCCATTATCTCACCCCAATCTTTGCTTTATTGCCAACCTTAACTTTCGCTTGCTTCATATCAGCCTCCAGAGCGTACCGGACAGCGTCAATGCTGTGGTTGTCCCTATCCGGATAACCGGCCTTCCAGCCGCCATTGCCGTCCGGATCGAGCTCGTATCCATCAAACTCCCGCGCCGTATTCGGGCAGCGGACCGGGTCGATCACGATCTCGTTTAGGTCTTCGAGAAACTTCATGCCGTGGTCTACGCTGTCCGGTCCCTTCTTGGCGCCGATCGCATTGACGCCCAGATTCCGCAGCTCGTTAATCGTCCGCGGCTCCGCGCTATCCGCCGTGACTGGACGGTTTGCGGTATTCTCCGTCTTGATCGCAGCCGCAAGCGGTCCGTTTGCCAGGCCGGCTTTATGCAGCTCGTAGAAAATAAAAAGACGCCTGCGAGTGGCGTCAAAATGCATAACCGCGTAATGTGTCGGGTGCGCGGCAAAACCAAAGTCGAGCCCCCGCTTAATCCGGTCGAACGTCGCGATCTCCTCATCGCTGATCCGGCGCAGCGTAAGGTTATGAAATACCTCGCCGCCGGTTCCCGTGTCCTCTCCGAGATATTCATGCCGATAAGCCTGGTCATTACGGTCTCGCAGGCTCTCAGCCTCAAGGAAAAACTGCTCACCAAGCCAATGCCTCGGCACGCTTCGGTAATCGCTGTGATGAGTCAGCCAGTCCCGCGGAGGGTTCTTGCGATACTCATGCACCCAACGCTTACGGCTCTTCGGCGGGTTATACGTATAAAACACACGGTAGCCGTCGCCGCCGCGGAGCAGGGTCTGGTTGATCGAGCGGATATCCTCGACAGCAAATTCATCTGCCTCCTCATACCAGACGTATTTAAAAAAGCCCTTGCGAAGACGCAAGGACTTAATCTTTATTGGGTTATCTGCACCCCGGAAAATAATTTTTTGGCCGGTCGGCTTGTAAACGATTTGCATCGGCGACACCCGTGCGTCAAAGAGATGCGAGACGCCAAGTTTATCAATCGCCCATTCGAACGACTCATAGACGGATTCACGCAGCGTGTCTTTGACCTTCCTGAGCGCAATTGCATTGGCGTTAGGATCCTCAATCAGCCCTAGTATGATCTCCGTTGGTGTAAACGAAGACTTCGTCGAACCGCGCCCGCCGCCTAACAGAAAATGCGTCGCTTCCCCGTTTTTGACGGAATGATGCACACCATAGAAGCCCGGAGCGATAAGATCAGTCAACGCGACTTGCATATCGGTACAAGCCTCCTTTCTTCGACATATGTACAAAACCCGGGATTTTATACAGAAGTCCGAAAGCCTGATTTTGATTTCCGGCCATTTTCGGCCTTCTCAGCTGATTAACCTTGCCTCATTACGAGGTCGGAGGGGCATATAATCATGCAAAAAGTACAAATGGCCCATTCTCGCAAATGCTCTCTATTACTCCGATTTTCTCGGTATATTGTCAATGATTTGGACGACTCCCGAACCTTCAATTTGCTGCTTATCGGTCCACATCGCAAAGCGTTTGCCAAGAAGCTCAAGCGCTTTAATCTTGTCCGCAAACCGAACCTCTCGCTCGATCTCTTCGCCGTACTCGCCTGGCCGCGTCTTAACCTTGACAGAAGCAATCGCCGCCGTATCGTCCTTGGTAGCATCAACCCGTACAGTCGCGTCACCCATATCCACCAGTTCAGTCGGATCCACGAAAGCGATCCGCGCCAGTTCCCGGATGATTCTTTCCTGATTAACGCCCGTTCGCTTTGACAATTCAGCCATTCGCTCATCGATGTACGCGCGAACCTTCGGATTGCTTAACAAAGCACTTCCTTGCTGCTCAGCCGAATTCGTGCTGTAACCGGCTCTGATCGCTGCCTGTTTGGCATTGAGGTCGATCAGATATTCGTCAGCGAAACGCTGCTGTTTGGCCGTCAATGCCATACAACCAGCTCCTTTCTGAAAATAGAAAAGCACCCGTTAGGGTGCTTTGTGCTTATTTGGGTTCAAGTATTGTGTCAAGAACCGTCTTGAACGTTTTTGCTACAGCCTCATCACTTAGAAAAAGCTCTAAGTACTCTTTTCTATGATTCGACGCATTTGCTATTACCGCTCCTTTTGCCTGAATCACTGCTTGGGTTATTTCTGCAGCCAGTTCATATTGAGTTTTAGCCATGTGAGTCACCTCCCCTTCACCAATATTTCGGAAGATACTTCCATTTTCCTTCCGAATATGGTATAAAAGGAGTAGGCCTAGTGGGAAAGCATCCCCCGGGCTATTTCTTTTTCCCGAAATCGCGTCCTACGCATCGCGGCATGCTGCGCACCTGTTTAATGCCAGTCCATCTGCACCATATGCAACCAACGCACCCGGCCGGCTGCTTCGGCGGTTCCGGCTCATCCAGAAGCTTTTTATTTTTCATTGCATTCATGTCATCACCTTCTCGTACCGTCTCGGCCACCACCCTGACCATCCAATAGACGTTAACCCACGCAAAAAGGCCGCCCAACGGGCAGCCCTCCTGCAATCACCTACATATCGACAATGCCATAATATCATGATTTATAAAGCCAAAAGTGCAAATATAGTGCAATCTTAATGCCATCCCAATTTAACGGCAATCGAATTGATAATCTCGTCTCGCCAGTTAAGGGCAGTCCTACGGCTTATATTAAGCTCCAGCGCAAGCCCATCCCAAGTTAAGGTCTGTGGCCGGGTCCAATACCGTTTCTCCACAAGGCGACGCTTATCGTCAGGCAAGCGCTCCACAACCCATTCAATTGCCCGGGTTACATGTTGCATCTGCTCCAGTTTGGTATGGCTCGCAAGCAAAGTCGCTGTCCTGCCTGTCGGATCTCCGGGCAAACTGCTTCGCCCGCCACCGGCATTCTCATCATCACTGGTTTTCCCGTGCAAGATGTCATTTTTCAAGCGGACAATTTCTCTCATCGTCTCGTGATAAGCGTAAAGCTCAGACTCGATATGCTGAAAAGTTCCCCGCCTTAATTTAATTGTTTGGTTGCTCATTCGTGTTATCCTCCTCTTGGATGCCATAAAACAATGCTGCGTCTGTCTTGTCCGTCGTTATGATCGCCATGCCGTCCCACTGCTCCCGGATCTCCTTCGCTTTGGCCTCGACGGCCTCGCGCTGCTTCGGCGTCAGGCAGATAAACATCGCTTCCCGATAGTGCCGCTGCGCTGCCGCGTAAGCCCGGCTATGCAGGACGTTCATCTGCACCCAAAACTTCTCGTTGGAAAGGGATTTAAGTTTCTGGAAGATTCGCCTTTGCTCCTCTGGCGTCATGCTACTGCACCTCCCTATACTGCCCGATCACGTAAACTCGCCCGTCGCGCTTCCAGTCCACGTCTCGAATCTTGATAATGACCCCCTTCGTGCCGTCCGGAAACGCAATCGGTCCGCCGATTCGGTAAGCCTGATTCGGGCCTGTCATTGCTGCCCGAAACGGGATTGCTTTGCCTATCAATTTACCTCTCATGCTGTCTCCCCCTTGACCTTATCGATTCTCGCCTTGACTGCCTCCATCAACGCATCCTGCCCGCTCGCTTTACGCTCCAGTGCCGCGACCGCCTCCTCGTCCATGGTCCCCTCGGCCACCAGACGCATGATAACAATCCGCCGGGTCTGCCCCTGTCGGTGAACGCGGGCATTTGCCTGCTGATCTTCTTCCAGGCTCCAGATCTGGTCGTACCAAACAACGGTTTGACAACTCGACTCCTGCAGGTTAAGTCCGTGGCCGGCTGACTTCGGATGCAGAAGCAAAAGCGGTATTTCGTCGTTATTCCAAGCCCGGATATCCTCATTCCCGTCTTTGCCCTTCCGCAGCGTTCGTGCTTCCGGAAACCGGCGCTGGATCCGCTCCAGGCTGTGCTTGAAGTTGTAAAACACCATGACCGGTTTTCCGTTCGCGGCCTCGATGATGTCCTCTAAGGCATCAAGCTTGGCGACATGGATCTCTTTCACGCCGCGGTCCTCGTCGTACACAGCTCCGCTCGCCATCTGCAGGAGCTTGTTCGAAAGAACGGCTGCCGTCTGCGCGACGACGTCGGCGTCGGCATATTCCAGCAGCAGCTCGCGCTCCAGTTTCGTATACAACTCCCGCGCCTTGCTCGAAAGCTTAACCGGTACAGTCCGGTCAATCCGTTCCGGAAGCTCCAACCAGTCAGCCGCCTTCATGCTAACGGCAATATCGCTAATCGCCTCGTAAATCCGTTCTTCGGACTCCTTCTTCTGCCGCCAGTTATAAACGACATGGCCGCTGCGCTCGCCTGGAGTAAAATATCGATCGCGGAAGCCCGTTATCGTCTTACCAAGGCGCTCCCCTTGATCCAGCAGGTATACCGGCGCCCATAAGTCCATTAGGCTATTCGGTGCCGGCGTACCGGTCAGGCCAACAAGACGACGGATAAACGGCCGGACCCTGCGAAGCGCCTTGAATCGCTTGGATTGATGATTTTTGAAACTGGAAAGCTCATCGATTACCACCGTATCAAACGGCCACTTGCTGCCGTATTCTCCGACAAGCCATTCGACGTTTTCCCGGTTGATGACGTAGATATCTGCCTCGGCTTTTAATGCTCGGCGCCGCTGATCGGCACTCCCCAGAACCTTGCTGATTCGTAGATGCTGCAGATGATCCCATTTCTGGATCTCCCGCGCCCAGGTATCCTCGGCCACTCGCAGCGGCGCGATGACCAGCACGCGTCCGGCTTCGAAATAATCGTTCAGCAGCTGATCGATCGCCGTCAGTGTGGATACCGTTTTGCTAACCTAAGCCCATCTCCAGCAGTAACGCGATATACGGTGTGTCCAGGATCCGCTGTGTGGCGTACTGCTGATACTGGTGTGGGATGAACTTCATTTGGCATCACCTCTCTTTTTCTTCGCATGCCAAGCTGCATGCTCACTCTGGGATGCAAATACTCTTAGATTTTCAGGACTAGGATTTCGCTTGTTTTCGTTCTCGTGATGGACGACTTCCCCTGGCATAAGTTTTCGACCAATCTTTATCTCTGCTACAACCCGATGCAGATGACGGCCGAATAGTTTAGGGTAAGACTTACCTTTACCCGTTCCCAGCCGTGCATTTCTGATTTTTACTCTGGTACTATAAGTCATCCGAGTTGGATTCAATTCGGCATTCATCATTTTCAAATTACAAGTACGATTGCAAAAATGGCGTGAAGCCTCAAGATATCTCGAATAGGCAGGTCGTTCAATGGGCGATCCACAGTAGGCACACACCGTAATCATTACTCGCTTCCGCCCTCGTTGTTCAATCTTCAAGGCTGCTCACCTCGGCTATGAAACGATCGATGTCTTCGTCTGAATCGATCTTGTAATGCCGGTGCCCCATTCCAAGCAACGTCTTCTGCCATTTTCGCTGAAGCGGCTCAAGCGGTTTACCTGGTGCTTTTAATTCGGCGTATACGGTTCGACCGCCGGGAAGGATAACTAATCGGTCCGGGACACCTCGGTTTCCCGGAGATACCCATTTCGGCGCCTTCCCACCAATACGTTCCACCGCAAGCCTAAACTTTCGTTCCAGGGTAGATTCTCTCATGTTGTTCCCCTTTCTCGGGGTTGCCGATTTTGCCCTCACGCACGCGTACTGCGTTTTTTCGCGTTTAACCTATATTGCCGTGGTCGCTATATATAGTTAATTAATATATTTCTTATTAAATGGATTTTACGGCAACCTCGGCAACCACAGCCCGCAATTCCTTGATATTACTAGGTTTGTCGGGTTGCCGTGCCTCGGCAACTTTCGGCAACCTCGGCAACCACTCTCGGCAACCTCGGCAACCTCTCGGCAACCGTTCACGGCAACCTCTCAAAAACGCGTTGAACGCCATATCCGGGAACCTTTGCTTTCCCTTTTCGTTCAGCCCAGCCCGGTATGTGGCGTAAAATATCCATTATCTCCTTTGCTTCCCAAGCTCGCATATCGCCTTTTTTCTTCCCCAGGCATTCCACCCATATCTGGGCCGCACAAATGCGCTGCCGCAATTGTCCGGATGGCCGGTCCAGTTCGTCCATTTCTTCCGACTCCAGCCATTCCTGTATAAGCCCCTCCCGGGGATCACTTTCCATGTGCGAAGCTTGCTGCCGCTCTGCCGCCTCCCGGGCTTCCCGATCCAGCTCCAAGGATTCCCCCGCCTTAAACCAGCTCAGCGCCTCCGCCCAGATTTGGCGGACAAGCGGCTCCGTCAGATGGTCCCAATGGCTGTATGCTGCCCGCGCCGGATCCACCTCGATCGGCCAAAAGCGGCGGTTCCCGGTCGCATCCCGTAGAAACTCCCGCGTATTCGTCGTGCCGAAGAAAACGCATTTCCGCGGAAACTCCGATACCTGCCGGTCATAAGCCACCCGGTAACGGTCTTCCGTCTTGGACAAGAACGCCTTGACCTCCTCGACCTCCGTCTTCTTCATGGCCGACAGCTCGCCGATCTCAAAGATCCAGCCGCTCTGCAAATGCTCGCCGGCTTCCTTGTTTTCGAATGTCCGCAAGCTGTCGCTGAACCACTCCCGGCCAAGCTTCGCCAGCAAAGAGCTCTTGCCGGCCCCCTGCGGACCGACGAGAACAAGCATCTGGTCAAACTTGCAACCTGGATGATACAGCCGCGCAACGGCCGCCAGCAGCATCTTCCGGGTCGCCTGGCGCGTATAATGCGTGTCCGCGGCGCCGAGATAATCGATAAAGAGACGTTCCGCCCGCGGCACGCCATCCCATTCCGCGCTCTCGACGAATGCTTTGATCGGATGAAACGTATTGCGGTGAACGACCTCTGTAAAAGCGTTCTGAATCGTCTTGGCCGAATTAATCCCGTGTACCTTAGCGAACCAATGCTGCAGGCGCTTATCGTCCGCGCCCAGCCACGGCTCATAGCTTCTCCCCGGTCGCTCGCGGTCCCGCCACGGCAGCGGCCGCCGGATCACCTCCGTATTGCCGAAGGCGTCGTAAGCCAACACGCCGCGCCAAGGGCCGTGCTCGAGTAACAGCTCCACATTCCCAGCTGTCGGGAGGATAGCGCCCGTTTTATGATGGACTTCGAGCTTTTCCTTCCAGTCATCGGGCTCCGGATCCTCGTCGTTTTCCGCCGGCGCCGTCTCGTCGAAGTCGGCTCCCAGCTCGTCGATTTTTAGCTTTTTTACTTCCGGCAGCCCCGCGGCGAAATGCTCCATTGCCAAATGACTCGGCTTCTTCGCATCCGGCGTATGTTCCTTAACGCGCTCGTCCAGATGCCCGAATTTATGCACGCGGACTAGGTCGAACAGGTTATAAGTCCGGCCGTCCGCGATCGGGTCGCTGTCCTGGTGCGAGTAGGCGAGCTCCTGATCCGGATAAATCTCGAGACCGTTTGCAGACGTCCCGCCGGCGTAGGTGTACCGGTTCGGCATCGTCCCCGGGAGATATACCTCGCTCAAAAACCGGTCGATGCCTTCCTCGATCGTGAACGCCCGGCAAAATAGACCGATCGTGCCGAGCTTCTCCCGCGGATCCTGCGCCCGCTGCCCGATCCGCTGCACCGTCTTCGCCTCTTCCGGATGCCGCGGCCACGCCATGACGTCCTGCCAATCCTCATAGAGCGCCAGCATGCCGTCAACGTCCAGCGCATCGCCCTCGTAAACCTCCAACACCGGCTCCGCATCCTTGGAACAAGACGGGAAGAACATCAACCGGTGAACCTGAAACGTCGTCTTATCGAAGTAGGTCATGCCGATCTGCTCCGCCAGCTTACGGGCGACGGCTGTATATTCGTCCGGCGTCATGGTACGTCTGGCGGGCACGATCAACCGGTATTTCGGCTTGTGCGGCCGGTGGCTGTGCGTGGAGTAAACGGCGTAAGCCGTGCCGCCCAGGACGAGCTCAACGGTAAAGAGGAAGTCTTCGTCGGCAAAGTCCGCGTCGAGCGTGAAAAGACTGCGCGTGTCGACGTTCTCCTTCTTCCTCCGGCCGCCGCGGACAAGCCCGCCCACGAAGGCAGGCCCATCCTTTGCTTTTCCCTTGCCGGCGACGTCCATCTTGTCGTATTGGGCCATGGTTTCGTTCGTCCGGCGCACTCTCCGCAGCCGCTCGACGAACTCCTCCCAGGTCAAATATTCCGGCTTCCAGTTCGTGTCGGCGCGGTGTTTGCCGAATGAAATGTCTAGTTCGATGTCGTGCATGTGGCAACCGCCCTTCTAATCTTTTGCTGCTAGTCCTTTGAAACTCTTTTCAAATGATTCCGTTATGTCCTTCCGTGCTTGGGCATAGCCCATCTCATACCCGTGCAGAAAGCCCTTGCTGTATGTTGCTGCCTCCGCGGCGCGCCTGGCGTCCCGCTGGGCTTTGTTCGGCTTCTTCGCTCTCATAGGGCAGCCGCCTTTCGGAATAAATATCAAACGGTGTTCATTTTCTTGGGCATTCGGATTTTCATGTTGAAACTACCGTTTCAATTTCCAATTGATGAAACAAAATAATTATTCCGTCTATAGCGTTTTTCTGATCCTATCTTGAAAATCGATAGGTGGAACCCAATTAAATCCGAACATATCGAAAAAAGAATCATTGCTCATCGTCAACCAGCATTTTGTTAGATATTCCTTTTTGTAAATTTTCTGCTCCTTGCCTTTTATCGCGACTATTGAGTCCCCGCGATCATAAGTCTTAACGATCAAACAGGCTATATAATCGTCTATATTCACATGAACACCACCTATTCATTAAGTTTCCATATACCAATTTCTTGTAAAAATGGATTTTGTAATTTTTGTTTCAACTCAATAATCCGAATAGCCATTTTCTTTAAGTGTTCTTCGAGCAAATCAGGTTCGTTGGAAATCCTTTTAAGCTTCGCAGAAGTTATATCAATGTTGAGCACGCCAACGAACTTTAAGTAGGGCTTTTCTTCCGATTCTTTTATGCCCCGATTCCTTGCTTCCTCGAGTGTGATTGCATTTGCAAATTTTGATGGGTATTCGGATTTTATGGTTGAAACTGCCTTTTTAATTTCCAGTTAATCTGGGACTCTTCTACAGCCAACAAGACCATCTCTATTTGCTCCAACGAAGGTGGCGTATCCCCGAGATCACCAAAACAAGAAAGATCGTACAGACGGTCAGAAACACCTTTGAGATAGTCCATAGCCACAGTCCACCCGCCTTCTCTCTTCGGCTGACGAGGGAATTTTACGTTAGTCTTCTCAAGTTTCTCGATCAATTTCTGTGCCTCAATTAGTTCGGTCACATGCACGTTATGAGCCGCCCGCTCATCCGAGTATTCTGCCTTAATCTGTTCCAGTTCGCGTTGTGCCACTTCGCTTATCGCTTTCCAACTTTCATGGGATTCAAGTTCTCTCCGCAGCCGTTCGTTCTCTTCTCGTAACTGTTTATTGGCTTTATCCAGTTCTCCGATTGTCAGGCACAGTGTATGCTCGATTGATTTCAGACGATTGATTTCATCATTTAATTTTTTAATCAATCAGTAAACCTCCATTCACCATTTTCTTGAAATAATGGATTTTGAATTTTTCGTTTCAACTCAATAATCCGAATAGCCATTTTGATTTAACATGATAACCATCACCAACATGGCAAATTGTCCACTTTTTCAATTCCAAGCTTAATCATCTCCCGTGTAGTTCAGTAGTCACAAGTGTTCGTTGGATTTATTGCCCAATTAACCTCATTTGCGTCTGTTGTACATAAACTCGGCATAGCCGATAATGGCAAAGAATCCGCCGACGATAACCGTTGTAATTATTCCTATTACAGTAAATACAATCATTCATGCACACCGCCTAGTCATCGAATTACATCGCTTCAGCTTGACTCGCCATCGACGTCGGGACAAACCGGCCATAACATTTATCCTTTACCGACTCTTCACCGCCGCAAATCGGGCAAGCCGTGGCCGAATGGTCGACTTCCTCGTAATCCTCGACGGCGAAAGTGATCGCGCACTCGTCGCACTCGTAAAGGTGCATCATAAGCGGCTGTTCAGCCGACTTTCCGGGGTAATTCACCCGATGTGGCCAGTCCAGCGGATTCCGGAGGCGCTCCTGGTAGATCAGCGTTCGGATCGCCCCGTGCGTGCTTCCGAGCTCCTTCGCAATTTCAGCCAACGGTTTTCCGGAGAGGAACAGCTTATGAAGCTGCTCCCTATCGACCATAGGTTTCATATCCGTTTCTCCTACCCCCATCTTTTATGTGCGGCTTCCAAATAACCGTTCAAATCCTGATTCTGTCTTTCCAGCGCTTCTATCCGCTGTATCGCCCATTGCAGCCATGTGGGGGAGTTGGCGATAAGGTGAGCGTTGTTTTGATAGTTGGACATGTTTTCTTCGTCTTTGTACCAAAGTTGACATACCCAATTATCGCTCCTAGGTTCTTCGATCGCATAAACTTCAGAGCAGTACCCCTTTGTGTAACTCCACGGTCCCGGCGTAGCTGCCGCCAATGCCTCTTTAATCTGCTGTAGGGTATCGTCGTTACTCATTTACCTTTTCGCCTCCTCGGCGGCCGCGCCGGAGGGAACGTGAATAAGTGCAGCGTGTAAACCTCCCCAATAACGCGGCCGTGTTCGTCGTATATGATTTCATAGGGAATGTCATAAAAATATGGATCCACGACGGATTCGCTCATTGTGCTTCAACCGCCCAGCCGAGGTACACGGACGCCTTCCGTAAATCCTCGTCGCCGCCTTTCAGATTGGCCCGAGCGACGTATTTAAGCACGTTCCCTTTGCAGAAGCCCCGGAACTCCTCCGGCGTCATTTTCGAGCGGATAAAATCAATCGTCTCGATGCCGCCCTGGGTGTAATGGTTCGGATGGTTGACGGGGTCACTGGCCGACGCCGCCTTGTCGATCGTGTCGATGAGCACGCTTCGATCGGCGCTCAGCTCGGCGATGGCCTGGTCACGTTCCGCCAGCTGCCGCTTAAGCTCCTGCGCCTCCTGTTTCCAGTTGTCCCGGTCCTCCTGCATCTCGGCAATCTCCACCGCTTTTTCCGTATCGTGCTGCGCCCACCGGGCAAGCTCCTGCTCATAATCCGCAGCGCGTGCCTTCAAGCCCGATATTTGTTCATGAAGCCGCTTATTCTCTTCCAGCAGATTGTCAACGGCCGCATTTCTCTCGTGAATCCTTGCCGTGAGCGCTTTGATTTTATCTTCCTCACGTTGTTCGTTTAATGCCTTTAGCCCCGTATCTTCTTCGACTGCTGCGGCGGGCGCCAGCGGATTTTTTTGGAGCAACATCTCGCGGGCCTTTTCTGAATTTATACCTTTAAGCCCCCATTTATCGATCCAGTAGAAAATAGAATTTGGTCGAAGCTCCCACGACCTTTCAATACTTGCGATCGTTTCGCCAGAAGCCAATTGCTCAAGAAATATGTCCCTTGTAAGCCCTGGGACCGGGCCCGGTTTTATCCTTTTATCCATCTCCCACAACCTCCGTTTCTCATTTCGTATTACCTTCGTCCTCTCGAGCAACATGTCGCCGAGCCGGCGGAAGTTCTCCCCTACCGGACATCCTTCGCGGCATAAACTGTCCGCTAAAATGTGGTTCGAATTATGTTCGCAGGCCTTGCAATGCTGCACGGTTAAAGCGTCGATCTCACGTAAAATAGAGACCCTATCCATGCTCATCTCACGTCCTTAAAGCGCCTCCGTTTGAAATCGAAGCCCATTCGCTCCAGTTTCCCGCGTATACCTAATGCGCTTATATCCGGGCCCAGCGCGGCCGCGATAGCCTCATAACCGTAGCCGGCTACCGCCATTCGCTTCAGTGTTTCGACTTCACCAGGCGTATATTTATGGCCGGGCATTCGCTCCGGTCGAAATTTGACATTAAGCTGATATAGCCGACGTTTTATAGATTGTTCGGTGCGATTGAGCAGCCGGACCAATTCCGGATATGTGATGCTTGGTTGCTTTACAAGCTGGAGCAGCAGCTGATCTTCATCCGCTCGCCACGAATCAATTTGTCGACTCTTTTGCGGTCGGATCTGGTCGGCCTTACGCTTCTCCTTGACCCACTCCGGCTCCGGCCCAAGCAAGTTTTCCTCCAGCCTGGCAAGGTCAAGAAGCCCTTTATGCACTGCGGCCCATTCCCAGAAGTCCTCGTAAGTAATGACCCATACCTTGCCCTTTTCACCGAATTGCTTCCGCCTGGCCGGCATTCCATATCTACTAATCCATCGCTTAACCTTGGAGTAGTCTCTGCCAAGTGCTTTCGCCAGTTGGAAGACCGTTATTCCGTCGAACGCCAGTTTTGAATCGCCAAGCTTAAGCTGAACAGCCTTGCTCCTTATCGCCGCCGGGCTGCGGTTAAGCCGCCCAGCAATAGCAGGCAAGCTTACGGCTCCCCAGTTCTTTAAGTATTCCAGCTCGTCAGGCTTCCAGCGTGGTCCTTTCATTCGTCCTCAATCCTTTTGATAGAATGCTGTCACAAACCCGGCAGCCTTAAGTGGCAGCCCTGGCGCCCAATCTATCGGTCGACCCATAATCTCCGTAACGTGATCCACGGAGCCGGTCCCGATCGGGACGTCCAGAACAACCTCATCGTGAACGTGCATCACGATGTCGTATCCCTCAGCATTAAGCCTCATCATGCTTTCCCCCAAGCAGTCCCGAGCAATCGCCTGCACCAAGTTCTCCACCAGACGGCCGCCGTAGGTCCGATGCGACATCCACTTTTTCTTGACCTGGTCCATCCCGTCGAACACAAGGCCATCTTTGTTGAATTTTGGATCCGACTTAATCTGCGGATTAACGTACGCCAGGCTGCGGCCACTCGGCAGATCGGCGAACAGCATGCCGGCTTCGTACCGATAACGAACGCCGTGCTTGAGCTTGACGGTCGTTTTCTCCCGAACCGCCGTTACGGCCGCCTCCTCTGTTTCGTACCAGAGCTTAACGATATTCGGATTCGCGTCCCGCCATTGGCGAACCAAACGTGGGTACTCCTCTGGATTGATCTCCTTCTTGGTGTCCATGGCCTCCATTGCGTTTGGACCACCCTGGTATCCGCAGGCCAGAACCGCGACTTTTCCGCGCGCCCGCAGTTCGTAATTGGCGTGCCCTTTGACGATTGTCTCGAATGGGACGCCGAACATGCTGGCCGCTGTTGCCTCGTAGATCTTCCCGTGATCATTGAACACGTTCAGCACCCATTGCTCGTCTGCCAGCCAGGCGATAACGCGGGCCTCGATCGCGTTGAAGTCGGCGACAATGAACCGGCAACCTTCTGACGGGATGAACGTGGTCCGAATGAGCTGGGAAAGGACAAACGGAGGCGCGCCGTATAGTATCTCTAGCAGCTCGAAGTCGCCGCTCCGCAGCGTCTCCCGCGCCAGTTCCAAGTCCTCGATCTTGTTTTGCGGCAGATTCTGCACTTGGATAAGCCGCCCCGCCCACCGCCATGTCCGGCCGGCGCCGCAGAACTGCAGCAGTCCGTGTGCCCGGCTGTCTGCGCACACCGCGCGCGCCATGGCGTTATACTTGTCGACGCTGGTCTTGCTCATCTCCTGCCGGAGCTCCAGAACCCGCCGCGTCTCCTCGTCCGGAGCGGCATCCAACAGCGCTGGCATAAACTCCTTGCTGAGCCCGTCGGGCGTCTCCAGTCCGCGCTCACCGAGCCAGGCTTTCAGCTGCGTTAGGCTGTTCGGATTGGAGAGCCCGGTTATCTCCCGGGCCTCCTCCACCAGACGTTCCTCGTATTGCTCGTCGCAGGCGATCGCTGCCTGGAACAACTCCGGATCCAGCCGGACGCCGCGATCGTTAATCTGCTGATCCAGAGCCCACAGCCGCCATTCGTGGTCCGGGATCGGGAAGCGCTCCAGCTGCCGGCGGACTTCCCGTTCGACGACAACGTCCTGCCGGTTGTATTCGATGTATTGCTGCCACTTCTCCGGGTCGTGATGCGGATAGTTCCGCGTTCGGCCCCCGTTAACTTTCGTCGGCTTGCACGGCACGCTGAAATACTTGATAAGCGCCTTGCCCTTAGCGTCCTTCTGGGCATCGAGCTTAAGCACCTCGGCAACGCCTTCCAGGTAGCCCGGCAGCCCCAGCGCGAGCGCCCAGACCGCCGTACACCGCCACTGAAGTGGATCGCATTCGATACCGAAGTGCTTGGCGATAGCCGTCCGTTCGAACGCAGCGTTAAAGGCGGTTTTGGTTACGGCCGGATCCGTCAGATCACGAAGTACGCGCTCCGGCAGTTCCGCGAAAGCCGTCAGGTCGATTACTTGAACTGGCTCATCATCGTAAGCGTATGCGAACAACAGGATTTCGAAGTCCGGCGCCTCCACGTAACGGTGGACGCCGCATTTTGTTAAATCTATGGATGAATAGGTTTCAAGGTCGATCTGTAAAACGGTCATGATTGAACAAGCACTCCTAGCTTCTCGAGAACGATGTCAATATGTTCGATAACGACTGCCGCCGTTGCAATGTCTTCCGGATCGCGGTTATTCGCCGTCAGGTACAGCGACGCCGTCTCAGCTTGCTCCTTGGCTTTTACAAGTGTCTTAATGAGAGCGTCTCTCCGGGCTTGATCGTGTTTGTTCATATCACCTTACCCCCATGCCGGCGCGGCCGCGTCGAGTTATACTGCATCTTGAGCCGGATCGCCTCCTCCAGATCGATGCCGAGATGACCGCAAGCGTCGAATATGCGGATAACCGTATCGGCAAGCTCTGTCGGAATGCCGCATGGCTTGTCGCCTTCGTAGTAGATTTCTGTAAAGCCCCTGCCGTTCCGGTAATCCTCCAGTGCCTCCGACAGCTCAGAATGCATAAGTGCAATCACTTCGCCGAAGCCACGCGGCTCCTCGTACCAGCCTTTATCGATCGCGTTCTGATGGGCTTCGTGAACAAGGTTACAAATACGCGCTTGTGCGCACTCAATGGCTAACTCCGCTTTTCGATCACTCATTGAAAGGTTTCCTCCCTGAATATTTGATAGAGAAAGGGGACCCGTTATCGAATCCCCTCCTGTTGTTAGCTCAAGAAATCTTCTTCCTCGCCGTCGACATCGACATCGAAGTCCTCGTTGGCAAAGTCATCATTTACACTGCTGCGGCCGCCCAGGAAGTCTCCGTCTTGTACCTTTACGACATTGTTCAGGCCGGCGGCTACTCCGCGATTACCCTTCGCGTCGAATGGATAGAAGTTGAGCGACACCCGCGCATAGCAGCCGCTGTAAACTTCCGTCGTGTCCGTGATCTCTTGGAATTTGGTTTTGCCGTCCGGGCCCTTGCCGATTGGCTTCGCGATCCCCGGTTTGTAATTGCTCGTCGCGTTCAGGAAATAATGGCCGGCATAAGCTTCGTCGTCCGGGCGCTCCTCGTCCCCGTCCCGCAGTGGCGTCTTGCAGTTCGCCGGGATCTTGCCGCCCCATTTGCTTTTGCCGAGCTCTTTGGCGGCATTAACAGCTGCCTGGATCTTGCGTAACGTCTCCTTGTCGCTCTTTGGGATCAAGATGGCCGTGCTGTATTTTTCTTCCCCGCCGTCGATGGATTGAGGTTCGAAGATGTGCGCATAAGAAAGCCGTACCTTGCCTGTGATTACTTTCGTTGCTTGATTGTCGATTGCCATGAAAAATCAGTCCTCCATTTCGATGTCTGCAAAATCAGATTCAATGCTATTGAGTTCTGGTCGTTTATCCGTTTCCGGTACAAGAACCGGTTTGCCTGGCGGCTTAATAAGCAGCCCATTCAAAAGAGAAGCTAGCTCCTTCTTACCAATTCGCTTCTCCAGTTCACCAATCCCAAGCAGCTCCCGCGGCTTAAGAAACGTCTCCGAGTCAAGACCTGTATCAGATAACCGTTTAAGCGCGGCCTCCTTATCCGTGAAAGTGCGGTTGCTCCGGCCCTCAACAAGCTTCCAACCCGAGACGCGCTTCCCCGCCTTGGCCTGGTCAAAGGCATATTCGAAGACGTCCTTCGCCCAAGCAGCGAGCTGATCGGCGATGTGCAGGATACTGCCGATTTCCTCCAGATCCAGCAACGCCGGATCCTTGAACTCGTAGGCCAGAGCTTTCATGTTCTCGTCGGCGCGGGCACGGCAATTTGCCTTCACCTTACACCAGCGGCAATGATCGCCGGCCTTAAACTCGCCTTCGCCGGCATCAGCCAAGAGCGCCGCCGGCCCGACGACCGTCTCCGCCCACTCTAGCAGCTCCTCGACGGTCACCGTGTCCGTACTGACGCTATCAAGCCGCGGCTGAACGATCGTCATTCGGACCTCGCGAATATCGTACAGGTAGCTGTAGCCCGACCAGGCGCCGAGCGCATAGAGCCGCATCTGCGGATTGCCGACGGCGCTAACCGGAACGCCTTTGCCGTATTTCAGGTCGATAACCTCCATAACCCTGTCAGCGATCAGAAGAACGTCTCCGGTCCCGAAGCCGTCCGGCACCCATTCCGAGAAGTCCAATTGCTCTTCCAGTAGGATGACAGCGTCGGCTGACCGAGCCTTCGCCTCCATATAGCGCTCCTCGACGATCGCGACATATTCATCGGTCGCGTTTTCCATCTCGGGGCCGTAATAGGCACTGGTTTTAATTTTCTCGAGTGCGTTGTCCAGGCGTTTCCGCTCTTTGGAATCGCAAGGAAGGAGCCGCCGGCGCAGCTTAATTTCGGACAGCTCATGAGCAAGTGTACCCTCATCGGCGTACTCGCTCCGCTTATCGGGGATGCCCTCCTGCAGCCGGGCACTCGGCGGGCAGTTAATCCACTGCGCAGCCTTCGACGCACCCAGCAAGGCATGTGCGCGCTCTGCGTGAGCCCCACTCATTCGAGAGCCTCCAGGTCCCGGAGGAAGGCGATTCGCTTATTAGCCGGCACCCCGGTCACGTTCGGGACGCCGTACTTCTGCAGCAATGCCTTGACCTTCTCCTTGCCTGCCGTTTTTGCTTTGGCTGCGGAAACCTCGCGCAGCTGTACGTCCGTTGGGATCTCCACTTCGTCGCTGTCGGTATCGTCGGCTTCGTATTGCACCGTTTCTGCCGCCGCTGTGCGGGTTTCTTCCTCGATTTCCTTCGCAAGGGCATCGACATTAGGCTCTTCGTGCTTCGATGCCGATCGCGGCTTACGCGTCTTCGGCGCATCGGCCGTTGAAACGTTCGTTTCAGCTGGAACGTCAGCGGGATTGACGCGCTGCATCGTCCAAGCCAGATCATGTACGAGCTGGGCAACTTCTGCCGCAGCTTCACCGGATATGTTAATTTGAATAGGCATATAGTTCTGTTTCCTCCTCGATGGTATGAATGCAATGATTGCAAACTTGCTTACCGTTCCACGGCTTCAGGAAGCGCGGATGGGCTTGCTGGACACATACGTCGCACGGTTCAAGTTCAACGAGATTCAGCACTTTGGACATAACGATTACCTGCCAACAGCAGCGGCGCAGCTCGTGCAAACCAGTTTGTCGCGGAATGTTTTCAGATCCCCTTCCGCCACCCCGCAGAATGTGCAACCAGGCTCGTATTTACGAAGAATTATCTGGTCTCCGTTGACGAATATCTCCAATGGATCTTTCTCGCCAATTTCCAACGTCCGGCGCAGCTCCATCGGGATTACTACACGGCCAAGATCGTCGATTCGACGTACAATTCCTGTAGCTTTAAGCATCCTCATCACCACCCTCGCTGACAGTCACGGTTACTTCGCGGAAACGCAACTTGACATATTGAATCAAAACGAGGTATTCCTCTGCGTACCGACTCTCGCCATGTCGTTTATTCACAGCCGCTTCGAATTCAGACAGCGTGCCCAAGAAGCAGCCCCGTGTTACCCCGATCTCTCCGGATTTCAGCGTGTAGGCTGTTAGCGTGCCGTCTTCCGATCCGACCGATGAAGCCCAAAAAATATGCTTGCTGGATTCCACCCATGCATTGCCGGACACCCATGCATCGCCGTACACCCGTGCATTGCCGTACACCCGTGCATTGCCGTACACCCGTGCATTGCCGGACACCCATGCATCGCCGTACACCCATGCATTGCCGTACACCCGTGCATCGCCGTACACCCATGCATTGCCGTACACCCATGCATTGCCGTACACCCGTGCATCGCCGTACACCCGTGCATCGCCGTACACCCGTGCATTGCCGTACACCCATGCATTGCCGGACACCCATGCATCGCCGTACACCCGTGCATTGCCGTACACCCGTGCATCGCCGGACACCCGTGCATTGCCGGACACCCATGCATTGCCGGACACCCATGCATTGCCGGAATGTTCAAGGTTTTCTTCCGATGCGATCCAACCGCCCAATTCGCCTTCTTCAACGCCACCGAATGAGCGTACTGCTTTGATTTGGTAGAGTGTTACGCCTAACCACTCTCGAGTCGTTTCGGTTAATACGTATTTTTTATCCATTGCTTTTCTCCCTCTGCCAGTGATAAACTGGCCTTAGATATGTTGATTTTGATTTGATTAGCTTCCTGCGGCTCCTACCCCGCAAGAGGCTTTTTCATTTTCTTGGCGTTCTGCCAAGCTGCGAATTCCAAGCAAACCATGCGTTCCTCGCGAGTTAACTCCCGCCAAACATATCCGGTTACATTCACGGCTCCTCACCTCCTTTCAATCACCGACTACAAATTGCTGCGGGACGCACTTCTCGCCATAGATGGCGTAGAGCGCGTTTTCCTTCTCCAGCGCTTCGATCTTCGCTTCAAGCTCCCGAATATAGGCCTCTTGTTGCATACACCGCGCCGCTAATTCTTCGAGGCGTTCGATCACTGCATCTTCGCCTCCATCGAATCGATTCGCCGGCATAAATCATGCTGCCACTCCGTGTCCCCGGCTTCGTGGGCGATAAAGGACAATTCCTTCAAAGCATCCAGTCGATAGACCAGATCAGCGTTTGCTCTCAGCAAAAACTCAATCTCGATCTGCTCGCTGTCCTGCAGCTTTTTATATCCACCGAGGCGTTTAGCTTTTAAGGTTAGATCCGCGAGTCGGCGATGAATGGCGTGAATTGCGATCATGAGGATCACCCCTTTTGCTTTCAAGTTTTTCGATCCACTCAACCAGCGTATCTTTTCGTATCCGGCGAGTGTTTCCTACCTTGAAGCTGGGAAGCTCCCCGGAATTACACCAGTTATACGCTGTCGCACGGCAGACGCCGAGATATTTCGCAGCCTGCTCAACCGACATAACTGGCGGCAGGCTCTCCAGCGTAATCATTTCGTTGCGCTGCTAATCTCGATCGTTATGTCGAGCGCAGCGCACACCTTGTTAATCGCGTCCTCGTTCCAGCGCCTCTCTCCTTTCAGGAGGTCGTAAAGATACTGAGACGTGTAGCCAGTCGCTTTTGCGATCGTTGGCACGTTCTTCCCCTGTGTATCCATCGCCTTTTTAACCGCTTCACTGAAATTCATCTTTTGTGCTCACCTCCATGAAGCAATTATCCAGCACATAGCTTTATTTATCAAACGGAGATATGAAGCATATAGCGTGATTTAGCTCGAAAAACAACAAAAATACGGCTATATGCTTTATTTTTCGCAAATTTAAAGCTATATGCGTGTTGTTTTTTATCTCGAGGAATGGTAACATCAAATTCAGCAAATAGCTTGATATTAATAAAAAGGAGGCTTTGAAGTGGAGAGTCCAAATAGGATTAGAGAATTGAGGAAGTCATTAAAACTGACTGGACCTGAGGTGTCCGCAAAATTAGGGATATCGACACAGTATCTTTACGACATAGAAAAAGGAAAACGAGGCCTGAGTGCGGAGATTGTAAGCAAACTTTCAGATATCCTTGGTGCTACTACGGATTACATTCTAAAGAAAACAGATACCAATCAGTATCATGAAAATAACTCCGATCCCCATGAAGAATCGGAGCTCGCAGACATTCCTATCGAACGACTTAATCAGTACAAGCTAACGTATAAAGGGCACACTTTAAGCAAAGATGAGGCTGACGATATTATTGCATTGTTGGAGGCGGCGTTGAAACGGTGGAAGGAATGACGCAATCAAGGTAATTTAAGACCTCAGTAACGTCGACACCTTGGTTCTTTAGTTGTATCAGATATTGCTCCAAATCAATAGTTTGCATAACCCTTCCCCCTGTGTCTTGAAATGTAGTAAGTTGATTATAGCACAGAATACGAACAAGCGTTCCTACAAATTGCCGACATGAATCGACACGAAAGGAGATTGTCATGGCGTTCCTTCTGGGGGAATGCCTGTTACAAGATCATCTCAATAGAAAAGGGATGAGCCAGTCCGAATTTGCCCGTCGCATGGGTTGTTCGCGCCAGTTTGTAAGCCAGCTTATCGCAGGTAAGGCATTCATGTCGCTCGAATTCGCTATAAATGCAGCCTATATTCTGGAATGCAAGCCTACCGACTTTTACATCTTAGAGACGGGAAAAAGGAAGCAGCGTAACAGGAAAGAGTAGAATTTTCTACTCTAGCCCCAGAGATTTTGTCCAGTATTACTTGACATCCTCATTTTTCTCATTGTATTAACAAAAAAGGGAAAATACTGTCGTATCGTGTCGATTTTTTAATTTGTAATATATGGTACTAAGGAGGCATATCAGAATGGCTAAAAAATACCCCAATGTTCGGGAACGAAATGGAAAGTTCCATTACCGCTACAGCATAAAAGATAAAGTAACCGGCAAACGAATTCAGAAGGAAACACCAGGATTTGCCTCGGCGAAAGAAGCTTATAACGAAGGTATCAAGATACAAGCCGAGCTGTTGAAAGGGACATATGTAGATGAGGAAAATATCTTGTTTACGGATTGGTGTGATCGCTGGATTGAGATTTATGCCGCAACTGGGAAAGTTAAAAATAGGACGGTAAATATCAGGAGAGATAGTCTCAAAATTGCCAAGAAGATGCTTGGTGGCCTTAAGCTTAACGAAATAACAAAGTTACAATATCAAGAGACGCTTCAGGAATTAAAAAAGAGCGGATACAAGAAAAATACATTGAAAATGTTCCACGCAGCGATGAGGATGCTGTTCAAAAAAGCGATTGAGTTGGAGATCCTTAGAACCGATATTACGGAAGGGACTACTGTTCCTGCTTACAATCCAACTGTCGAAGAGCTTGAGAATAATTCCGATCTGCCCAAATTTCTTGAGAAAGAAGAACTTGCGCTACTGCTTAATGCAGCGCTTGAGTTTGGAGACGATCAATATTATCGGGCGCTCTATGTTCTAGCTTATACTGGCATGCGAATCGGCGAGTTATGCGCTCTCAAGGTATCAGACATAGATGAAGTGAACAAAAAGATTTCCATTACAAAAACCCTTAACGAAGAAGAGGGTATTAGCAATTACGAACTTGGTACGCCTAAAACGATCAGTTCGGCTAGAAAAATTGCTGTTAGCGCAAAAGTTATTGTAATTTTAAAAAAACAAATAGCCTGGAGAAAAGCTTATAAAATGGCTACCTTGGATAAATTTTACAAAAAGGAAAATTTCTTATTCATTAACACAGAAACTATGCCAGGCCGACCAATGTCCAAAAAGAGGTTACAGGAATTCATGAAAGATTGTTTACGGCTGGCTGAGCTACCGACTGATTTTACTCCGCACTCTCTCCGTCATACCTATACTTCGCTTATGGCAGAGGCGGGCGTCGATTTAATCGCCATACAGAAGTTATTAGGCCATGAGAGCGGCAGCAAAACAACGGAAGCCGTTTACCTTCATGTTACCGAATCGAAGTTACGGAACGATGTAGACAAATTAGACGCGCTATTAGACGGACTAATCTAAGTGTGGAAAGTGTGGGATATATGTGGGAAACAATGCCGAATACGTAGTAAAATCAAGCTTTTGGCTACATCCCCTTGATGTAGCTATGCACGGCTTCCCCGGCATCTTTCACGCGCCCGTTCAGCCCTTCGTCCCCTTTCGCTACGCCTTCGTACAGGATAAGAACCGTAACCAACAGCAATACGGCTGCTAGCAGGCTGCGCATGCTTTTCACCTCTTTTTCCGCGTTCTGATCCTTAATTAAGGAGCTCGCCGATCTTCGTGTTGGCGTTCGTCCCTTGCTCTTGGATGCGAGCCTGCGTCCCCGTCGAATCCGCGGCGATAATGTTGTTGAACAGAAGCACCACCACCACGATCAGCATTACCGTCATCAAAATGTTGCGCATGCTATCACCTCCTTCTTGCGGCTCCTTCCGGTCTTATTCAGCCTAGCGAATCGAACAGCTTCTGTCCTTCCCGCACCCACGGATATATGAACACCTGGAACGTGTACATAATGGGAATGCCGGCCAGCACAAACAGTACGTAGGAGCCGGATTCCTTGCGGCTTTCCTTCTCGAGCTCCAGCTTCTCCTTATAATCCTGTATCCGCTCGCGCAGCAGCTCGTAATACTCCCGGCTTTCATGCTGCCTCAAAGCGTCGATGGTCTCCACGAAGCTCATGCCTTCGTCCGTTCCGAGCTTTTGCTTGAACGTCCGCAGCGCCGAGCCGGCGTCATGGTACCACTCCGCCAGCAGCTTTTCCAGATCGCCGCGCATCGTCCGGGCGAACGGCAAGCAGCGCATCAGCTTCGTATGGATATGCAAGGAGGAATCCGCCAAATAAAGCAGCTGGTTGCTGATAACGTAAATTTCCTTCGTAATCTGGTGGGCGCGCAGCCGGCGGACGTACCGAAGCAAAGGCAAATCCCCGAAAAGCAAAACAATCAGCGTGCCGATAACGATGATGCAGAACGTCCATGCGTTTCCGGCCAGCACCGATGCCACCCTTGCCAATACCGCCAAAACCAGGGCGGCAAACAATACGCCCAGCATAAGCTTGCGGGCAAACACGTACCATGCCGCATCGGCCGTCACGCCGCAGCCGGCCAGCAGCGCCTCGCGCTCGGCGAACGCCGGATGGCTCCGATCTATGCCCGCGAGCTTCATCCATCTGTCCGGCATTTCCCGGCGCTTCATCCGGCCAAGCGTCAAATGAAGCCATCTCGGCTTCCGTTCGGGCTTCAGACGAAGCAGCAAATAAAAGGCGAGAAAAGCAAATAGGTATTGCCCGGCTATCGCCGCCGCGTTGATTCCCGTTTCGATCCATGCGGCCATTTCAAACGGACCTCCTCCCCAAGCTGCGGCTCTCGGCCGTTACATTTTTTTGCGGGACAACCATAAGCCCATCAGAAATGAAACGAAGATGAGCATAACCGCATTAAGCAGCAAATCTCTCCCGTGCGGGTCCACAACGTAGTAATGGTAAGCGTTCGCCCCGTTGAAGCGGCAGTTGATGCCGATGAACAAAGCAAGGAAAAAGACGGGGGAAAAGTTGGCGATGCGGATTTCCAGCAGCTTGTTCCGCTCCTGCTCGTTGGCCCGTCTCGCTTTGCGCATATCGGTTATGAGCTCCTTCAATCCGTCCGCGATCGAAATGCCCTCGGACAACGAAACGCGCAGCAAATTGGCGAAATAATCCCCCCAAACGCTGCCTACCGCAGCCGAAAACAAACGCAAGCTTGTGTCGTCGTCGTCTCGCACCGACAAATTGCGGTATAGCTGCTCGAATACGGGCTGCATCGGGCCGATCAAGCGGCGCTCTTCGATGGTTCGCTGCAGCGCGACCCGAACCTGCCTCCCGCCCGTCACCAAATAACATTGGTAAAACAGCTCCACCGCAGGCAAAAAATCATGCTGCGCCCGCTGCCTCCGCTGAACGAGCATGGCCCGAAGCACCGTATACGGCAGCAGAGCGGCGACGGCTCCTATTAGCAGCACTCCTTTGGCGCTTTGGAAGAACAGCCCGCCGGCCGCGATTCCGCCGAGCAGCAGCATAAAAGAAAGAAATACAAAGCCAAGCGGCTGCATGTTCAGCTGCAGCGTCTCAAGCAGGTCCGACAAATGAGTATGCAGCCTGCCCATCTCGCGAAGCCGATCCGCCATTCGCCGGCTGATGGCGTTGTTCGCTCTATAAGCGAGTCTGCTGCGCTTGTCGGTTCGCCTCGTCCATTCAACCATTAGACGGTAAATAACGACAAATACCAAAGCGGCCAGCAGTACCATGGCCGCGGCTATGGATATGTTCAGCATCGACTGTCCGCCTCCCGAATTTCCCGCTCAAACGGAGCGTTTGGAAACCGCCACTCTCCGTTTTTTTCGTCGTAGACGACCCAGTCCCGCACCGTCGCGTCGGTTCCGGACCATCCGATCCGGCCGATCCGCGCAACGATTCTTCTTCCGCCGATATTCCGCATCTCGATGCCGACCTGCGCGACATATGTGGCAACCCGCTTCGTCAGCCTTTCCGGATTCATCCCCCTGCCGTCTAACATGCACATATCGGCAATCGTCTCCGGCACGTCCTCCAGCTTATTCGCATGCACCGTCGTCATGCTGCCGGAATGTCCCCGGGTACAGGCCCGCACGTAGATGTTTGCGTCTTCGTCCCGAATTTCGGCGTGTACGATGCGCTGAGGCGACTGGCGAAGCGCCAGCTTGAACGCCTGCGCCGAGCGGTGAAGCGGATCGTCCTCGTCCGCTTCGTATTCGATGATGTTTTTGTCCGGAAAATCCCGCCCGAGCATCATCTCCCTCCGTCCCTCGATCGTAACGATTCTTTCCTCGGCGGGCAGCTCCGCGATAAGCGCCTTCATTAAGTTCGTCTTGCCCGAGTTCGTCGGGCCGATGATGACCAAGTTAAGCCGCTCGTGCAATATTTGCCGCAGCAGCTTGACGATGACGGCGTTAACCGTACCGTATGAGGGCCCGGCGAGCTCGTCCAGGCTAAACGTCTTGACCGTATAAAACCGGATCGTCAGCGTCGGCTTGGCCGTATAGCCGAAGCCGGTCATCGTCACGCGAGAGCCGTCCTTCAGCATCACCTCGGCCCATCGTTTGCGCGGATTAATCCGGTCGTTGTTAAACAGCACCAGATTCTGCTGAATGCGCTCGACATCACGTTCATGCTCGAACCGGTAGGCGGACGGGACCGCTTCTCCCCGTCTAACCTCGAAAATCCGGGTTCCGACCACCTGAATTTCCTCCAGCCCTTCCTTGTCGCGAAGCACAAGCTCCAATACGTTAAGTCCGATCACTTCGGCAAACAACGCTTCCGCCAGCGTTTGATACGGATGGCTGTATCCGTCCAGCTGATGAATCCGGAGCCGAATCAACCGGTCGGCGATCATCGCCAGTACCCGCTCCCGCTCCTTCGCGAACCCCAGCACGGCGCGGTTCAGCGTTTCGTTGTATTCGCGGCGCTCCTCTTCAGTCAGTCCTTGCGGCGAAGACAAATAGCTCCGAATGTCTTCGGCCAACCGGCCGAACTCGCTCCGGGACGTTTCCCCGGAGTTTGTCGTCTCGGCGGACAGCTGCTCCTCGCGGCGCAGGCGAGCCGAATAATCCGAGGGCGAGAACCGCTTCTCCCCCGCGGTCAAGAGCCGACGCCTCCCCGATGCTCCAGCAGCTTCCGGTACCACGGCTGAGCCGTGATCAACTGGTGTCTGGCTCTGACCAAGCCGTAGCGGTTCATCAGCGTTTCCGCTTCCTTGCCCATCGCTTGCTTGCCTGCAGCATCGCCGCTTAGCCATTGTTCGAAGCTTCCGCTGTCGAGCGAAGCAAACATCGACGGTTCCAATCGAAGCTCGCCTAGCTTCATCGTGCCTAATTCCTTGCAAATCTCCTTCACGCGATATCCTCCGTTTCGCATAGGTGATTGAATAACGATGGTTTCATATTGGCTCGGCTCAATGCCGAACAGGGGCGATACGCTCGATATCCACTTCTTCCCGTCCTCCTGAAAATGGGACAAAGCGGGCGTCGTGACCAAAATTCTCGTTCCCGCGCGGCGAAGCCCGATAATCGTGGCGGCATTGTCCCAATAAGCGCCGGCGTCAAGCACAACAATCGAAAAGATCTCCTCCGCGCAAGCGATCAAATGCTCCGCTTCTTCCGGCGTGAAATATTCCGCTTGATCCCTCGCCATATTGCCGAACAGGACGTGCAGCGCCGGCGCGCTTCTCGGGCGGTGCATCGACCGAAGCAGCTTATCCGCCGTCAAGCTTCCCGAACGCAAATCGGCGCGGAGCCTGTCCAGCGTCACTTCAGGCTCGTCGATGCCGAGATAACGGTGGATTTTGGCGCTCTTTAAATGAAGGCAAAAATAACCGACCGGCTTTTCCGTCTTTTCCGCCATCCGATAAGCTGCCGCGAAGGAAGCGACCGTCGTGCCGATGTTAGGTGTCGTTCCTACGAAGGCGACGATCGGAGCCAAACTGCTCATGGCGCCTCCTCCCCTTCTGCCGCTGCGGCGGCGTCCATCGTCTCCGGACTGTAGGCAATGACGATTTGGTTCGTGCCGTCTTTGCAGGCGGTATCGATCGCAAGCCACTGCGCTTCGGTCAAATTCAGATTGATATATTCAATCATGCCGTTCGCATCTCTTCGGGACGCATACATCCGCTCTTTGTCCCCTTCCGCCAGCGAAAGCAGATGGGGATCGTCCATATTGTCGATCTCCATGTTGCTGGAAGATTTGACCGACGCCACTTTGACCGTCTCCTCAAACAGCCGGCCCGAAGCCGCGCCTTCGCCGGACAAATAAACGACAACCCTGTCTCCCGCCCTTATCCCGTTCGAGATCGAGCGGATATAATCTTTAGGAATTTGAAAGGTCGATTCGTTCGGCCCCGGGAACAGATTGAAGCGATCGACCTTCCAGGACAATATCGGTTCGCCCTCTCCAAGCGGTATAACCGCCTCCATGCCCGCGGCGGCCTGTATATCGGCGATCGCTTCGCCGTCGTAGACCCCCTTCGGCACAAGCCGGAGAGCCAAATCGCCGGCGGCGATCGTTTCGCCTGCGCCGATAAACCGCTTCGGCACCACGACATAGGTCATCCCTTCTCTCGCCGTCCGGATTTCCTGCAACCTTCCGATCGCATAAACAAGCAGCACCGCAAAAAGCGCGGCTGCCGCCGTCATGACCAGGCTTCTTCTTCTGTTCATCGCCTCTCCTTCCCCGAGCGGACAAAAAAAAGAACGCAGCATCGGCCAACAGGCCAAAGCATGCGTTCTTCGCATTGCGTCGCTCATATTTAGTAATCATTATCTAATTAAATTATCCTAATAATAGCACTCTAATAATAGAGATGTCTACTATTTTTGATAAAAACTTCTATCGATGACCTTCCAAGCAGAGTGACGCGGTAAAAACAATCTGCTTAAAGCCCGCTCGATGCAGGGTCCGGTCAAAAATCGATTAATCCTACGCTAATTTGCAGAGCTTCGTCAACCTTGCGCATCGTCTCGTGGTCCAAATGTGTAATTTTGTCCGTCAGACGCTGCTTGTCAATGGTTCGGATCTGTTCGAGCAAAACGACAGAATCCCTGTCAAAGCCGTGTGTGGCGGCGTCCATCTCGACATGCGTGGGCAGCTTCGCCTTTTGAATTTGAGCGGTAATGGCTGCCACAATAACGGTCGGACTGAACCGGTTGCCGATATCGTTCTGAATGACAAGCACTGGTCTTACGCCTCCTTGCTCCGATCCGACGACCGGAGACAAATCCGCAAAAAACACATCGCCGCGTTTAACGATCAAGATCTACACCCCGCTTACGAGGCGACCGAGCGTATGGTCAGCCTCTTCCTCCGCTTGAAATGCTTCCGAGGCCATGTTCAGGTTGATTTTAGCCATCTCCAGATACCCTCGCTGCATCGATTCGCGAATTTGCCGCTTCTTGCGTTCCACCAGATACAGCTTCATCGCCTGACGAATAAACTCGCTCCGGTTGGAATTTTCCTTCGCGACGATTCCATCAACCTCTTCCAGCAATTGATCCGGTAAGCTAATCATTATCCTCTTCGTATTGTGCATATTGGCCACCGAACAAGCACCTCCAAAACTTTTCCAACCTAATAGTTACATTATGACTTAATCAAGCCGGGTCTATACTTCAACATATCTATGTGCCGCGTATATCAATTATGCTGCACGCGGACGCGCAAGTTGCCCGCCCCGTCCGAAAGCTACACTATAATTTTTCGGTAACGAACGCGAAAATCCTCTTGCCGAAAATGAAATGATTCATGTTATTATTTTCCGCTTAAACGTTAAGGCCGAACGATCGGGTTGCGGACGATTGCAATCTGCCCGCTGCGCTTATATACCCGCGGGACGCGGGCGTTCAGCATGCAGGTCACTTCGTAATGGATCGTACCGAGCTGGGCGGCCACTTCGTCCGCCGTAATGACGGCGTCGCCCTGACGGCCGATCAGCACGACCTCTTCCCCGCACCCGACGGGCGAATCCGGGCTGCCGGCATCGTCCAGGCCGATCATGCATTGATCCATGCAGATCGTGCCTCTAACCGGCACCTTCACCCCGCGGACGAGCGCATGGGCTTTGCCGGTAAGCATCCGGCTGAAGCCGTCCGCGTATCCGATCGGCAGCGTCCCGATCCGCTCTCCGTCCTTCGCGAAATATCGCGTGCCGTAGCTGATGCCCCAGCCTTCCGGCACGTTCTTGACCATGACGGTTTCGGTTTTCAGCGACAAAACGGGCTCCAGCGCGATTCGCGTTCGGTTCACTTCCTCCGAAGGGTACAAGCCGTACATGCCGATGCCGATTCGCACCATGCCGCACGCCCACTCCGGGGTATCGATGCCCGCCGCGCTGTTCGCCGCATGGATAAGCGGCAGGCGGACGCCGCGGCTCTCCAAATGCTTGACGACTTCGCCGAAGCGGCGGTATTGAAGCTCCGTATAGCTTTTGTCCGCCTCGTCCGCGCGGGCGTAATGCGTGAACATGCCTTCAAGCTCAAGGCCCGGCACCCGCATCGCACGGCCGATGAAGGCGGCCGCTTCGCCGGCGCCGAGCAGGCCAAGACGGCCCATCCCGGTGTCGACCTTGATATGGGCCTTCAGCCGCTTTCCTTCCGCATGCGGCGGAAGAGCTTCGATCGCCTCCAATATATCTTCCCTAAACAATGTTATCGTAATGTCAAGATCCCGCGCGAGCTCAAGCCCGTCCGCGGGCACGAAGCCGAGAACGAGAATAGGCGCCCGGATTCCGGCGCCTCTAAGCTGGAGCGCTTCGTCCAGGAAAGCGACGCCGAGATAGTCGATGCCGAACGCTTCCGCTTCCTTGGCGATTTCGACCGCGCCGTGCCCGTAGGCGTTGGCCTTGACGGAAGCAAGCATGCGCGTCTCCTTCGGCAATGCCCGGCGGTACGCCTCCAGGTTGCTTCTTAACGCATCAAGCGATATTTCGGCCCGCGTGGGGCGATAATACGATTCCAACCTCTCGTCACCTTCTCCTTCTTATGGCAGCCAATCCATTCCGATCTGCAAACACCAATAGCTTTAATGTTAAACGCTACGGCATAGGCTGTCAATGAATTGGCCGCCCGTCGGAGCTAGCACCTGCTGGAAAAAAAGGAGGCTTAAGGTTTGCCGGCTTCTCCCTGCACCGACTGCGCGATCTTGATCATTTCGGATTCGGGCAGCGTTTCGCTCGTAAGCCGGAACAAATTACCTTCGTATGTCCACGTGAGCGTTCGCTGATCCATTCCGCTAATCTGACCCAGCGTAAAACCGAGCTCGACAGGAGTGCCCGAATCGACAGTCGCGGCGACGTCTTTCGGCTGCGTCTGAATGAGCGTATAGTCGTAATCGCCCGTATACATCGTCATGACGCCCGGATTGCCGCCGTAAACGATATCGACCATATCTTTTTGCTCGACGTTGTCCGGCGTATATTCCGGCAGCATCGGCACGAATACGACCGCCGCCTCGTCGCCGGCGTCCGCCGCCGTATCCTCCGCGGCATCCTTGGACGGATCTTCCGCCGAAGCGTCCGACGAACGGTCGCCTTCCGGCTTCGCGGAAGCGTCGGTTTCCTCTTCCGTCTGCGCGTTCGGCTTGTCTTCCTCCGCCGCCGGGCTTGCGGAAGGCGCGTCGGACGTACCGCTCTCCGGAGAAGCGGACGACTTCATGTTCGCTTCCGTATCGAAATCGCTGCTGTCGAACTTGGCGCCGAAGTCAAACTTGTCGAAATTGACTTCTACCATCAGGGCCGCGTTCGTATCGCTCACTTCAACGTGAACCGGACGATAGTCGGACTTGTTCAGCCAAATTTTTTGGCGGGCGAAGGACCCGACGTTATAGTTGGCCATGACGTCGAACACGTAGGCGTCTTGCTTCTCGTCGATCGTAAATTGGCGCGAATTGTCCACGAGGATGCTCTGGGCAAGCGTTTGGTACAAATAAACCTGGCCGGAGCTTTGCGGCCAATCGCTTTGGAAGCGGAACACTTTGTTAAGTCGCGGCGTCAGCACGAACACGCCTTCGTCGTTGCGGAGTACGATCTGGGTAATGTCCTTCTCCGCGTTAGTCAGTTTAATGCGGTAATACGTCGGTTTCAAATACGAAACCTCGACGTTATAGGTGAGCGGCTGCGTGCCGGTATGCAGCTTCATCGTTCCGCTCGCCTGATAGCTTTCCATGCTGTTGACGACCTTGTCCAGCTCCTTCACGACAGAGTCGGCGTCCTTGCTTCCGCATGCGGCGAGAATAAGCGATAAAGCGAGTATAAATGCCGCGGTCCATGTGATGCGACGCATGAGTAATCATCCCCTCTTGTACAATGTTTTTTCAACTTGTACATGTCTATGAGGGGACTTGGCCATTTATGCGGACTGGCATCGGCTTGACCGGTTAAAATTACGGGCCCGAATACGGACAAGCCTACCGCTTCTATTCTCCGCTCTGCCGAGGCAACGCGTTTCCGTTTTAAATACAGCTTTAGTAGGTCTTTGGTAACATTTTGGAAACATTTTCATTTGGAAATGAATAGGCGAAAAGCACCGTTTCAGCGAAAAAAATCCGTAACGGCTAACGTTTCAAGTTGTTTCCACCGATAGTCCGTAAAGGAAATATTTCCATAAATCATTCACAGCATTGAAAAGGGAGAGGTTTGGATTGAAAAAGTTAATTGCATGCATGGCGGGGCTCATCCTTATTGTATCGGCCGGATGTTCGCAGAACGGCGCGGAAAAGGCGCCCGCTGCCGCCGAATCGGCTTCGCCGCAGGCGGAAGAAGCAAGCGCTTCGGCTCCGGCTGCCGCCGAATCGGCTTCGCCGCAAGCAGAGGTAACAAGCGCTTCGGCTCCGGCTGCCGCCGAATCGGCTTCGCCGCAAGCGGAGGAAGCAAGCGCTTCGGCTCCGGCTGCGGAAGAAACGGACAAGCAAGCGGAAGCCATCGCTTCCCTGAAAGAAAAAGCGGCGTTGAAAAAAACGAATATCATGTCCGATAAAGCCGTCATTCTCGTACCGGAATCGTTCGCCTTGATGAGCGAGGAGATGAAAGCAGTCAAATACCCGAGCGGCAACCCGCCTCAGGAAGTGTACACGAATGAAGACGGCACGATTAACGTCGCGGCCAGCGACACGGGGACCGAAATGACGCAAGAGGATCTGGAAGCTTTCACGGCGCAGATGAAAACGACGATCGAACCTACCGCCGCCGAATGGTATGAGGATGGCGTAATCGAGCTGGAAGGCCGCAAGGCCGGCCATATTTCCTTCCTGTCCGAAGGAGCCGACGGCAGCCAAATTTACAACCATATGGTGTATACGACGATTGACGACCAATTGGCCATTGTCAGCTTCAACTGTCTAAAGGAACAGATGGACGAATGGCAAACCGTCGGAGATACGATCGTGGAAACGGTTCTCGTTCGCTAATTCCGGTTCATAGGCGCAAAACAGAAAAAACCGACTTGCGGCCCGCGCAAGTCGGTTTTTTCTTTGACGTTAGACGAAATCCATCTTAGCCGTTGGAAGCTTTTTTCATCAAACGCTTCAATTCCTCTTCCACCCGTTCGCTGCGGACGGCGGACGCCGACGGAGCGCCTCCGGCAGTCGGCTTCGCCAATTCGCGCGCCGCTTCCCACTCCATGATCTTCTGCTCGATACGCTCGAAGCCTTTAACCGCCGAGCTGCCGTGCAGCGCATCCGGCGCCTGCGAGCCGGGAACGAATGCCGCCTTGCTCGCACGAGCGGCCAGCTCCGTCCGTTTCTCCTGCAGCCGCGTCCGCTCTTCCTTGAGCGAATCCGCCCGCTGCGACAGCTCAAGCGCCGCTTGCTTCGCCAGCTCGATCAGCTTTGCGCTTTCCTCGGCCTGCTGCTCGTACAGCAGCTTCGCTTCCAGAGCGGTGCGCGCTTCCGCTTCGCGGTTCTCCGCCGCGGCTTGCAGCGCCTTCTCTTCGTAATAATGCGCCTGCCGGCTTTGCTCCTCCCGCTTCGCTTCCAAATACCGCGCCTGGGCCTGCTGCCGGGCGGCGCCTTGCTCCGCTTGGGCGATTTCCTCCTCCAAGTCCCTTAAGTACTGGTTCATCATCATAACCGGGTTTTCCATCTTGTCCAACATTTCGTTGGCGGCAGCCTTCGTCATCGTCACTACGCGTTTCAATATGCTCATTCTAGTATCTCTCCTCTTTTTGAGTTATGGCCTTGCACAAGCTTTAATTCCAGTCACCGGCGTACGGCGCTTTCGGCACGAACAGCGACAACAGGAAGTAAGCAAGCAGCACCGTTCCGAAGCTGAAGAACATCAGGAGGACGACCATGATCCGCACGATGTTGGAATCGATACCCAGCCATTGCCCGATTCCTCCGCATAAACCCGTAATTTTGCTGTCATCCATCGACCTGAACAATTTTTTCATTTTTTCATCGTCCCTTTCGAGTACTAATCTATGACTTCATTGTAGTATGGACGGCGAGCCGCCGTAACGGTCCGCGGTCCATGAAACGTACTGGCCTTTAGGCGAGGAAAGGTTCGGGCTGACGACGGGGATGCGCTCATGAAAGCGCTAATCTAAATTTTTTGTTGCTATTTTCTTTGGAAGATGATACCTTCAGAACTACAGAACCAAATTGGATTTTTGGTCATTTTTTCGAAAAGCGGGGTTGAAATGCAAGACAAAAAAGCAAAAATTATCGAGGCCTGCAAACGGTCGTTCGCCCTGTACGGCTACAAGGGAACGACGATCGGGCAGGTTGCCAGGCTGGCCGGCATCGGCAAAGGAACGGTATATCTTTATTTCGAATCGAAGGAAGATATTTTGCGGGAAATCGTCGGCCAGCTCGTCGGCGAAATGATCGCACTGGCGGAGCAGTCGTTGAAGTCGGGGACGACGCTGGCGGAAAAGCTGCATAACGCGCTTTTCAACTGCCTGATGTTCCGCAAGGAGCACGCGATGCTGGCGAAGCTGACGCAGGAAGCGTCGCAATTCGGCACGGAGCCGTCGGCCGGCGCCCTCGCCCAAATCGAAACCGGGCTGCTCAGCTATATCAGCTTGAAGCTGCAGAAAGGAATCGAAACCGGACTCATTCGCCCGGTCGAGACGGAGGTCACTTCTTATGCGCTGCTTAAGCTGTACGTCGCGCTTGTCATCGATTGGGAAAACCATGGCCCGAGGCTGACGAACGAGCAGTCGTCCGCGCTGCTTGAGCGGTATATTCTCCACGGGCTGGTCCCCCCGGCAACCGCGGACCCATCTATCCAGATCAAATAGAAAGAGGTTAGACGTCTATGAAATGGCAAAGATCCGTCGTGTATATCGTATTCGCCGCGCTGATCGCCTGCGGCGTGGTGCTCTTGAACACGAACCAGGCGTTCACGCAAAGCGCGGACAACCGCAATCATCCGACCGCTTCCATCGAAGCGGAGCAATACAGCGCAAGCTTTAAAGTCGGAGGGCGCATCGCCTCCCTGCTCGTCGAAGAAGGCAGCGCCGTCAAAAAAGGCGACGTGCTCGCCACCCTCCAAAGCGACGAGCTGCAAGCGAAGGTCGATCAAGCCGAAGCGGCGCTCTCCGGCATCGAAGGCCAGATCGAGCAGGCCGAAGCCGCCGTCTCCGCCGCTGAAGCGAAAAAAGGGCAAGGCGAGGATGCCGTCGGCCTGACCAAAGAGACGGTCGAGAAGCAAATCGCGCAGGCCGAAGCCGCCGTTGAAGCCGCCGAAGCCCAAGTGAGCGCCCTGAAGAGCGGCGCCCGCCCCGAAGAGAAGAAGCAGGCGGAAATTCAAAGAGACGCGGCGAAGGAAGCGTTCGAAATCGCCGAAAACTCGTACAATCAGCTGCAAGGACTGCTCAAGGAGGGGCTCGTCAGCCAAACCGAGGTCGACAAAGCGAAGCTGTCGTACCTGGACGCCAAAGCGAAATACGAAGCCGCGGAGCAGCAATACAAGCTCGTGCAGGAAGGCGCGCGGCAGGAAGAGATCGAAGCGGCCGAAGCGCAAGTGGCGCAAGCGAAAGCCGCTCTGGCGCTGGCCCAAGCGAACCGGCAGCAAGTCGCCATTAAGGAAGGCGACGTAGCCGCGGCCGATGCGGCGGTGACCCAGGCCGAAGGCGCGCTCAGCGCGGCAAAAGCCGGCAAGGCGCAAGCCGAAGCGGCCAAGAAGGAAGCCGAGACGTATCTCGGCTATACGAAGCTGGTCGCGACGGCCGACGGCGTCGTGCTCAGCCGTTCGGCCGAGCTGGGGGAAATCGTCGGCGCCGGTTACCCGGTGTTTACGATTGAGAAGTCGGCAGCGAAAAAAACGGCGAAGTTCTTTTTGCCGGAGACGGAAATCGCAGGGCTGAAGGTCGGCGACGAAGTAACCGTCAAGGTAAGCTCCACCGGCGAAATGGCGAAAGCCCAAGTGAAAACGATCGCCAAAGCCGCTTCGTACGCGACGCAGAAGGCGTCCCAGAACCAAGGCGATCTGGATATCGTATCGTTCGGGGTCAAGGTCGAATTCCTCGAGCTGCCGGAAACCGCCATCGCCGGCATGACGGTGGAGTGGTACGGCACAGCGGAATCGGGTGAGTGACATGAACATAAGAGAGGTTCTCGCCAACGAATGGCGGTACATTTTCAAGGATAAAAAGGTGTTTGCGATTCTGTTCCTGATCCCGGCCCTGTACACGCTGCTCTTCGGCTCGGTGTACAGCCACCATAAAGTGACGGACGTGGCGACCGTCCTGTTCGATCAGGATCAAAGCAAGCTCAGCCGGGAAATCGTTCAGGCGCTGGACGCAAGCCAATCGCTGCGCGTCGAGCGCGAAGTCTACAGCGAAGCGGACGTCAAGCGGGCCATCGACGAAGGCGAAGCGAAAGCCGGGGTCATCATTCCAAGCGGACTTGAGGCCAGCGTTAAAGCCGGAACCCCTTCGTCCGTCATGACGCTCATCGACGGCAGCAACATGATGATCGCCAATACGGTCGTCAAAGGCGCAAACGAGGTCATTTCGACGTTCAGCTACGGCGTCTCGACGCAAAAGCTGCTCATGAGCGGCCAGCAGGAGGACGAAATAACGGCGACGTTCTCGACGATTCCGTTCAGCTACCGCGTCCTGTACAACCCGACGTTCGACTACAGCGATTTTCTGGTCAACGGCATGGTCGGCGTCGCGCTGCAGCAGGTATTGTTTCTCGGCATCGGCCTTACCGTGTCGCGGGAGAAGGAGGCGGGAAGCTGGGAAAGCCTCGGAGCGTGGAAGCTTCAGCCGTGGCGCCTTGCGTTCGCAAAGACGTTCCCGTACTTCGTGATCGGCACGTTCAACACGATCGTCGCCGCGCTCCTGATGACCCGCATATTCGGCTTGTCTCTGCGCGGAAGCATCGGGGCGCTCGTGCTGCTGGCGCTGTTGTTCTCCTATGCCGTCGCCGGACTCGGCTACTTGGTCAGCCTGACGGCCAAGGACCGCGTAAGCGCGACCCAGAACGCAATGCTCATCGCCTTGCCGTCCTTCGTATTGTCCGGCTATTCCTGGCCGTTCGACGCGATGCCGGACGCCTTGGTGACGATCGGCCATATGCTGCCCCTTACCTACTTCCTGGAAGGAATCCGCGACGTTTATTTGAAAGGACACGGCTTGTCGGCCATCGTCCAAGACTGCGCCGCGCTTGGCATTATCGGCTCCGCTTCGTTCCTGGCGGCGTTTCTGTATACGCGGTTTCTTGCCTTCAGAGCCAAATCCGAAGCGTCGGGAGACATTCAGCCGGCAGCCGCCCAATCGCCGTCGAACCCGGTATCGATGTAAGGAAAGATTTATAGAAGAAAGGCTGGTATCATCCCATGAAAAAACCACTATCGAAGCTTTTCGGAAATGAACGGAAAAATAAAACAATCGCATTTGCGGCGGCAGCCGCTATTGTGCTGACTGGCGCCGGGCTGCCTGCGGGGGCGCAATACGCCGCGGCAAGCGCGGACGCCGCCCCGGCAACCGCATCCGAGCCGCTCGATCCGAGCTTCGTCGCCGGCGGCCAATTGGAGCAAGTATCCGAGCTCGATCTGGACACCGCATTGAGCCTCGCAACCGGCAATTCGACGAACCTGCTGCTGCTGCAGCTGAAATACGAGGCGCTCGATGCGAAGCAAAAAGACCTTTCTTCCCAAGCGGAGGATATGGAAACGACCGACACCGATCCGTATTTCCTGCCCGGCAGCCCCGGAGAGATCATGTCGAAATACGGCATTACCGGGGATAACCCGTCCGATCTGCTCTGGCTGGGTCCCGTCACCGAAAACAATAAAGTGACCAACCAGCTTATGGCCGGCATGGTAACGATGGCGGACGGCATGAACGAGCTGATCGCGTCGCAGCGCAATCAAGCCGAAGTCGCGGCCAAGCAAATGGAGAACGACAAGTGGAACACGGAGCTGGACCAAGCGGAAGCGAAAGAAGGCATCGCGCTGAAGATGACCGCTCAATACGCCCAGCTGCTGGCCCAGCGGCAGCAAATCGCTTTGGCCGAGGAATATTCGGCCGTTCTGGCGAGCGACCTTAGCCGAGCCCTCAAGCTGCAGGCCGCCGGTCTTGCGTCCGGGGACGACATCGACGATCTGAAGGAAGCTTCCGCCGCGCAGGATGAGCAGCTCCAAACGCTGCGGAACAATTATCTGCTTGGACTTGCCCAGCTTTCGTTCGACCTCGGCATCGCCTATAACCCGGACCTGGCGCTGAAGGACATCGAGTTCGAGGTGCCCGCCGCCGCTAAGCGGACCGATACCGAAACGCTGCTAGCCGCATCCTTCGAAATGAAGCGGCTGTACAACGACATCGCTCAAGCGGAGTGGGAACAGAAGCATACCTCGACCCAAAACAGCGCGGGCAGAAAATATTTGGCCGTTAACGTGGAAATCGCCCGCCAGCAAGCCGAGCAGGCGAAGGCGGATCTAAGCAAGCAAATCGACGCCGTTTATACGTCGGCCGACAACGCTTATCTGAACTACGCCTCCAAGGTTCGCTCCGGCAAGGAAGGGCTGGCCGAATATGAGAAGATGAAGCTTCGTTACAACGGCGGCTTCATCTCCAAGCACGATTTGACGAAATACGAGCTCCAGCTTAAGCAGAACGACACGGAGACCGCGGTCGCAAAGCTGCAGGCATTCGTCCAAACGAAGCAGGTCGAAGCGATGGAACGCGGCTTCATCCAGCTTAACTAGCCGAATCCGGACGGCATCGTACAGCCTCGGAATATTTTTTTGAAACGGAGCGGCACTTCCCTACGTATGATGAATGGGTCTTTGTGAAATATAAGCAAAGCGATAAAGATAGCATTTATACTAAGGCTTATATTTCTCGCCGAAACGAACCGTCCGTAGCGTTGGACGACTAAAGTCGTTTCAGCTTGGCCAAGGAAGGTTGTGCCTGCTCGTATGATTCGGCAATTTATCGATTTTTTAATGAGTTTTGGTCCTTGGGGCTTGTTTGTGCATGCAATGATCGACGCCATTATATTTCCCGTGCCCGCCTTATTTCTGCAAATTCCGCTTAGCCTGCTGAATCCGTCGTCGGCGCTTTGGCTCGCGACCGTCGGCTTTATCGGCTGTCTGCTCGGCACCCCGGTCGGCTACTGGATCGGCAAAACGCTTGGCGACAAAGTTCTTTATAAGTGGCTGAAAAAAAGCTGGGTCGATTCGGCAACGGGCATGTTTCAAAAAAACGGCGAAGCGGCCATTCTGATCGGCTCCTTTACGCCGATTCCGTTCAAAGTGTTTACGATTCTGTCAGGCGCGCTTCACTTCCCGCTCTGGCGGCTTATGCTGTACGCGGCGGTCGGGCGCGCGGCCAAGTTTTACGTCGTGGGGGCGTTATTTTACTTCTACGGACAGGCAGCCGAGCATATGGTCGGCGACGTCTCGAAGTATATGCTGCTCATCGGTGTTCCGCTTGTCGCCTTGTTCCTCTTCCTCCGCGCCCGATCGCGCAAGAAACGCGCGGCGAAAGAGGCGGAAGCGGCAGAAACGGCGGAAAGCATTCCCGCCTCCACAGGCGAAAGCGCTATGGAACAAGCGAAAACGACTCCGCTGCCCCTGTCAAAGGACGAACCGTTTCGGCAGGAAGCATAAGGCGGCAATAAGAGCAAATGAAAGAGAAAGCCCTCCGCTCCGGTCTGTTCTTCGCAGCCGGCGGAGGGCTTTCTATTGCTGCGGCCTTCGCCGGGGCGAAGGCCGTTGTTTTTGCGTTATTTCAGCATTCCTTTATAAATGCCCGGAACGGAGTCGGGAATCTCGATGGCTCCCGCCGTCTTCTGGTAGAAATCTTTAGGCCCCGCTCCGCCGATAATGGCGTAGCCGTAACCCTCGCGGCGCATAGCGTCAAGGCAGGCCAGCAGCAGCCCTTTGCCCGCGCCTTTGCCCCGCGCTTGCTCCCCGACGCCGGTCGGGCCGAAGAAGCCTCGGCAAGTGACGTCGTAACAGCCGAAGCCGATCAGCTCGCCTTTCTCCAAAGCGATAAAAGCGCTAACCGGAACCCGCGAGAACGCGACGTCGCATTCGCTGACCCAGCCTTCGCTGAAGTGCTCCCGCACCCATTCCAGCACCTTGTGCTTCTCGGGCGCGATCGGTCTCCTGATTTCAATATCGCTGTCCTGCAGTTGACGCATGAACGCCGAATGATCCGGCAGCTTGTAAAGCGGCACAAGCATATCGCTCATCTCGATCTCTCCTCGCGGCTTAAATTTCGTTCCCCTCAGCTTATTCGCCGCGAAAGCCCCGAAATCCTTGGGGCAATCCCGGCGATTCGTTAACCTTTGACGGAGCCGGATACCATGCCTCTCATTATCTGCTCCTGGAAAATAAGGTAGATGACGATTGTCGGAATAACCGCGACGGCCATTGCGCCCATCGTCAAGCTGTAATCGGTGCCGAAGCCGTCCGAGAACAGCGACAGGCTAAGCGGCAGCGTCTTCAGCTCCTGCGAGTTGATGAAGACGAGCGCAAAAGAAAAGTCGTTCCAAAACCGCAGGAAAGCCATAATCGTAACCGTCGCAAGGACGGGAAGGCAAAGCGGGGCAATTATTCTGCCGAAGATGCCCCACCAGCCGTTGCCGTCGATCATCGCCGCTTCTTCGATTTCGCGCGGAATGGAAGCCATGTAGGCCATCGTCAGAAAGATGGCGACCGGCAGCTCGAATGCCGCGTAAGGCAATATAAGCGACGCATACGTATCCAGCATGCCGATCTTGTTCATCGTAATAAAAAGCGGAACGAGCGTGCTGTGGATCGGAATAAGCATGCCGAGCAGGAAAATCCCCGTCACGATCGACTTAAAGCGGAACGTAAACCGGGAAAGCACGTACGCGGCCAGCGTGCCGAGCAAGAGCGTCAGCAGCACCGAGGATATCGTCACGACGGCCGAATTGAACATCGCTCTTCCCATCTGCCCAAGCTCCCAGGCTCTCGCGATGTTGTCCGCCTTCCACGCGGCCGGCAGCCCGTAAGGATTGTCGAAGAAGTCCCGGTTCGTCTTGAAGGCGCTAATAAAAAGCCAATAAAGCGGATAAAGCGTCAGCGCGGCGTACAGGAGCAGGAGCGTCTTCAGCCCGCCGGACAACCCTTTGCGCCATAACGGCTTGCCGGCGGTTTGCCGGAGCTTGAAAGCCCCGGCATCCGCCATCGTTTTGTTCATGCTCATGCGCGTCCTCCCCGTTTCGTAATCAACTGATTGATGCCGATGAGAACGGCGCTGATCACGATAATCATGGTCGAGACGGCCGAGCCGTAGCCGTACCGGTAAACGTCGAACGTATTATTGTACATATACGTAGCGAGCAGCTCGGTCGATTGCGCCGGCCCGCCGCCCGTCATGACGATGACGTGGTCGAACGCCTTCAGGCTGCCCGAGATGCAGAGCACGATCGTCACGACCACCGTGCTCCATATCATCGGAAGGGTGACGGAGAACAGCTTGCGGGCGCCGGTCGCCCCGTCAATCCTGGCCGCGTCGTGAATTTCCGGCGAAATGTTCTGCAGCGCGGCAATGAAAATAATCAAATACGGACCGATATTGCTCCAGTTGATCGGGATCGACACGGCGTACATGTTCACCTTCGGGTTCGACAGCCACGCTCTTGTCCACGATTCCAGCCCAAGCAGCTCCAGGGCCGCGTTCGCAAGGCCGAATTGCGGATGGTAAATATAACCCCAGATGAGGCCGATCACGACGGTCGACAGCACCATCGGCATGAACACGGCCGAACGGATAATCCGCGCGAACATCGTGTTGCGAAGCAGCAGCAGCGCCAGAAGGAGCGCGATCGGAACTTGCCCGGTAATCGAAGACGCCACAAGAATCAGGTTGTTTTTGAGCGCGCGCCAGAAGACGGGGTCGCGAAGCATTTCCTCATAGTTGGCAAGCCCGATAAATTTCGCCGCTCCAAGTCCTTTCCATTCGAAAAATCCGTAATACATCGACCAGAACAAAGGCACGATGACAAACGAGACAAACAAAAGCAAGGCCGGTAACAAAGCCAGGGCGATAAAGCTTTTGCTGCGTAATGCGGCAGGCATGGCGACCCTCCTTTTATTCTATCCGCGATTGTTGATGCGGCCGGCGGGATGCGTTATTCCGCTTTGGAACGGGCTTGCGCCTCTTGCAGCTTCTTCCCCACGGCCGCCGGATCGCCGCCCATCATAATTTCCTGAAGGCCGTTGTTGATCACCTCTGCCGCTTCGGCGGACAGATACGCGTCGTAAACCGGCGTAATGCCTACCGTCTGCGCCAGGTTAAACGCTTTGTAATACAAGGACGTCACTTTGGACTCGTCGACTTCCGCTTTATACATGATCATCGAGTTGCTTTCCGCAATCGCCTTCTGGGCGTCCGGTCCGCTAACCGCGTAAATCAGCTGCAGAGCCGCATCTTTGACCGCCCCTTCCGCTTTTGCGCTTAGCGCAAGACCCGCGCCGGCGCCGCCCGTGATCGTGTTCGCTTCGCCTTTGCCGTTCGGAATGCTCGGGAGAACCGTCACGTCGATCGGCTCCATCTGCTCTTCCGTGGCCGAAGCCGCCAGATTCGTCAGCGTCCATGCGCCGCTGATCATCATCGCCGCGTTGCCTTGAATGAAGTATTGCTCCGCTTGCGTATTGTCGATGCTGTTGGCCCCTTCCTGGAACGCTTTGGCGTCGGAAAGCTGCTTGAAATAACCCAGCGCTTCGACAAACTCCGGATCGGTGAAGCTTGCGCCGTCCTGCGCCGCCGCTTTCTTGAACCACTCCGTGCCCGTCACGCGGTCCGCAATCGAGCCGAGAATCGTCGATTGGGCTACCCACGGCGCCTTGTTGCCAAGCGCGATCGGCGTAATGCCGTTGTCGTTGAACGTCTTGATCGCCGCCATCAGCTCGTCCCAGGTCGCCGGCACCTTGACGTTATGTTTTTCGAACAGATCGCTGTTATAGTATAAGAACGATGTCGCCGACATGGCGAGCGGCGCGGAATAAAACTGCCCTTCCTCAAACTCGAACGGATCAAACGCGCCTTCCATGAAGTTGTTTTTCCACTCCGGATACTGCTCGCCGAGCTCCGTAATCGGCTGCAGCAAGCCCGCGTCGTAAAACTCTTGGGACTGGCTGCCGGCATAAACGAGGAATACGTCCGGCATTTCGTTCGCCGCGGCAACGGTGCTCAGCCGCTGGCGGTAGCCGTCGACCGGAATCGCCTGCGCGTCCAGCTCGATTTCCGGATGATCCTGCCCGAACTTCTCGATGATGTTCCGCACGGTCTTTGCACGCAAGTCGTCGCCGGCGAAATTATGCCAGACGGTCAGCTTTACTTTCTCTCCGCTTTGCTCCCCTCCGCTTCCTTCGCCGGCGTTCCCGCCGCCTCCGCCGCACGCGGCCAGCAGAACGGAAATCAACAGCAACGCGGACCCAAGCTTAAATAATCGTTTCATCTTCCGAATCCCCCCATGTCGGTTTTTTAAAAGTGGACCTCTGTCAAGATAGTAGACACAAATTTTATCGATTTACCGTATTAAAGTAGAATTTTCG
>NZ_JBHUMY010000005.1:0-103003 GCF_042685365.1 Paenibacillus thailandensis
GTTGCAGTATCGGACGAAGTATATATGCCTTCCAAAATTACGGGCTTTTTCCCTGTATGATAAACGGGTTGCCCGTCTACATAAAACCCGTTTTTGACATCGATTTTCCCAACTCTTGCGTCGAAAAACATTCTTACGGTATCATCATTTCCCGCAATCCCCATTCCCCACCAAAGCTTCAAGAGAAGGTTATAAAGGGTATAAGAAGCGCCATCGCCCGTACCGGCCTTGAATTGGTTTGTTCCATTTGCTGCATGTAACGTCAGAGGGCCCGTCATCGCCTCGCTACCATCTTTCTTCAGACGGGTATTAGCATTTGCATTCGCATTGTCCGCGGCTGTCTGCGCTGCCGCTGCATTCGCGTGAGCATCGGCGATCCCTTGCTCGATCTTATTCATGTTCCCAGCATTGAGCGGAGTTCCGGCTTGGGTAACAGTTCCGGGTGATTGTGTCAAGGTAATCTCGGACGCCGTTTCGTCGCTCTTAGCGTAACGATTCGGAAATTCAACAACTCTATCCTGCCAGTTCGTTTTTGTATATGCCATATATCAGTAAATCACCCCTGTTTCCCCACATATCGCTGCCCCACAATAACGAAAGCTTTTGTAAACGAGAACTCCGTAATCCATAAGCAGCTCCACCGCCAATTCAAGGCGATTCGCGTCCGTATAATCGAATGGCTTCCCGGTCGTCCATGTCTCAGCCCCCGGATAGCCAGGAGGAGTCATAAAGTGTGTCCGGATCAGTTCGAGGTTCTCCTCGATTCTATTTATGCTGCTGAGAGTATCAACGCTGGTTTGAGTACGGTTCGTGATGAAGGTCATTGCGGGGAGCGTGTATTGAATCGAATTCAGGAAGTTGGCTACTTCTTGGGTGTTGTTCTCAATCCGATTGAAGTCGACTGCGTTTATTCGGTCTAAGGCGTTCCAATCCAGCTTCGGAGCGATCCAAGCCATATCAGTTCACAGCTCCTTTCGCTTCCGTTTGAGCCGAAAGGTAACCCTGATAAGTCAGGCTTGTTTTTACGATCATGGCCGTCATATTAGCCACGTAGGTGTTCTCAATCCCAATTACATCAGCCAGCTCCTGTGCTGGATTCCCACGCCAATTAATGGTGTACTTTGCCCGATATGACTTCTGAGTAAGGAGCCAATTCGCAACGGAAGCCGCGACGGCAGCGGTATTTATAAGCGTGTTATTTTCAAGCCTCAGGGTATCGCCAAGGTCAACTCCCGCTGCTGAAACGGATTGTACCGCTGACGTGTTCAGGTCCGGCCAGTAATTCACGTCCACCTGTTTTACGACTTTATCCAGTTCGATTTTTGGCTCGCTGTAAGTATTGTCAAACGTCACCTCATCGACGGGGCTGCCGAGTGAAACTCGCTTCAGCATGATGATATTGGAACGGGTGACGAAGATGTTCGCCATGCCAGCCAGTGCAATCATCTGCAGCAACGTCCGGCAATCCGTCTTCTGTGCAAGCGAATTGGTCGTGATGTTCTGGAGAACTGGATCGATGCTGTAATTCGTAATGCCGCAGATGGCAAAGACCTGAACGGCGAGTTGATAGAGCGTCTTGCTGCTCGGCGTTAACTGCTCGTATTCGTAGTTGGCCATTAAGTCGAGATTCGTCCGGGCCATGAAAGAAGCCGTCAGCGAACCCTCTTCACTGGTCCATTCCCAAAGCAGATACTTGCCAAGCGGCACATATTCGATACGGCCGCCGTTAACCTCAACGCCCATTTCTGGAATGACCTCTTGCCGCTGCTGAAGGAACTTGTAAAAACCAGTCGGATTCAGGATATTGAAAGCCCTGCTGCTGTTGTCGACGACAAACCGGAATTCTGGGGAAGGTAGTTGCCCCGATGTCATGTCCATTTCCTCAATGAGGTTCATAGAAATCAGCTGCGAATCCGTATACGACTGAACGATTCCAAAGTCAACCTCCAGCACCCGCGCCCGTCGGTTCCCGGCACTCCACTTTTGAATCGTAATAACGACCTTCTTGTATCCCACGATCTGTTGCTGGATGATGCACCGGCTCGATGTATTCCCCGTCACATTCTGGCTCAGCAGAACGCCTCCAGCGGCGTCATACACGCTAGCGTTGAAGTCGGTGGCATACTCCTCATTGATTGAGTCGAACGTGACTGTGAGCCCTGCGCTGGAGTGTGTGCCAACAAAGTCAATGGTGATCGTTGGCGGGCTGGAAAATACCCCGTTCACGTCGCAAAGAGAGGAGCTGATAAAACCAACTTCCCCATTATTTGCAACCGTATCATCCGGGAAAGAAAACGAACCGTCCAGCCGGAAACGATCTTGTTCAAGAGTCGCTAAGTTGTAGGTGGCGTTGCGGTTCTTATCGATCAATTGGTCCTTCCGGCTAAAGAACAATTCCGACGACGTAGTCAACGACAATATATCACCGGCAGCCGTGAGGTCCGAGATATCGAATGTCACTCTTCCTATTACAGTTCGGACGGGGGCATAGACTTTTTCTTTGTATAGCTGTGTTGTCTGGTACATATCCCCACATCACCTCTCGATTAAGGAAAATTTGATGCTTTTGTAACGAAGGTTGCCATTAATAAAATCCATTACGCCGACGCTACGATCACCGCAATAGAATGTGGCAGTTCGCTCCGCGTTAGTTTCAGGATCCGTGTAAGTGACATCGAAGAAAACCGGTTTTACCGCCGATAGAACTTGAGCAAGCTGGGTCGGCGAAAGGTATGTCCAAGAAAGTTCAATCTTTCGCTTGGTCGCAATTCGCTCGATAATCATGGTGCCGTTGGCATTTCGCTCCGCCTTACTGATGTCTTGGATACCGAAATTAATATCGGAAGGAGACGGGAGTGTCTTGCCGTCAATTTCAATCAACGCCATTATTCATCCGCCTCCTATGTTGTTTGGATCAGAGCATTCCCAAGACGAGAGCTCTCGGCATTGTTGTATGGAGCAGTTACCCGAGCCAGTTCGACTCCGCTGATTTGAATCACGATGTCGCCGTTACCCCGCCCAACCTGCCCGACCTGCATCGCCGTCAAAACCGCCGTTCCGAGTGCGCTCGCGATCTTATCCGTGAAGGAGGTGTTCTCGAGCGGAACGATCAATTCGCGACCAGCCTCGCCGGCAATGTAGTTCCCCATATTGGTTGCACCATCGACAAACCCGCCGCGGGCAAGCTTAGGAATCTTGGGAATATTGAAACCAAAAGAAGTGTAGCCGGTGATCTCCTGTACCCATTTCGGAACATCAATTTTGATTTTATTGATGCCATTTATCATCGCGTTTATGGCATCAATTATCGAATTCAGCGGAACTTTAATCACACCCGCCAGACTGTCGAAAACGCCTTTAAAGACGCCCTTTATTCCGTTCCAAGCCTTTTCCCAATTCCCGGTGAAAACACCGGTAATAAAGTCCATAAGGCCGACGAAAATTTCCTTTGCACCTTGAATGACGTCCCCGATCCCTCGGAAAGCATTGTCCAAAACACCGACGAAAACATCTGCAACGTAAGCTGCCAGTGGCTTCAACACTTCGTTCCATACATATTCAAGGGCTTTGGTCAATTCAGTCCAGATCGGCAGCATTGTGTCTTTAAGAAATTTCCCGAGCGGTTCGAAGCCGTTGGTCCATAGAAATCTCAGAACAGATGTAACAGCCTCAATGGCAGGGCCGAACATTTGAGATAAAGCTTGGCCAAGGGGGACCAACACATTTTGCCAAAACGATTGAGCAATACGGGCGACGGTATCAAATGCAACACCAAGCACATCTCCTAGAATTACGGCCAGCGGCTGGAGCACGTTAACCCATAACGCGGATAAGAATGTTCCAAACGGGGCGAGCACATTATTCCAAAGCCATTTAGCCGCGTCCGAGACTACATCCCACGCTTTGACGAAAACATTACCGAGCCATTTACCCAGTGGCACCAGTACGTCATTCCAAAGCTTCGACATCGCGTCTTTAAATTGCTCCCAGTATTCAACGCCCTTCGTCGAAAGCCATTCCCCAAATGGCACCATGACGTTCTCCCACAACCACTTTGCCGCCTCTCCGATCGCCTTCAGAATCCCATCAACAACACCGCGGAAGGTTTCGTTTGTGCGGTAGAAGTAAACGAAAGCGGCCACAGCAGCTGCAATGGCAGCTACTATCAACCCGACCGGGGAAAAGAGCCCCGCAAAAGCAGCTCCGATCGCGGACATAGCTTTTGCAATTGCTCCGACAATCGCAGACCACTGAGTTATAAGGAAGGCCGCGACGATCGCCGCCCCAATGCCGGCAAGTGCAGCAATGATGAGGTCCTTATGTTGTTGAATGAACGACGACATTTCTGCGAAGGCAGTTTTAATCTTCGTTGCCATCTCACGAACTTTTTCGGAGACTTGGACAGTGCTTTCAGCAAATCCCCCGAGATCCGGTGTCAAGTCAGCAAGGTCAGTTGAGCCGGCCGAACCAGTTACACCGGACCCTGCAGCAGCACCTCCGACCGCTTCCGCCCCACCTGTCGCCAGCGTGTTCACCTCGTCAAACCCGGCTACAGAACCAGCCGCTTTCTTCGCTTCCTTGCCTGCCTGTTTGTAGGCATCCCCTAAATCACCCACAGCAGCCGCTTGGCTGTTTGTTGCTTTAGCCTGAGCCTGTGCTTCTTTGGCTGGCGTCTTGCCAAATAGTGCCTGCGAGAACTGAGCTACGACATTCATCACGGTCGCCAGTGCAGAGGCCAGCTTCGTCAGAATCGGAAGCACAATATTCAAGATGGGGAGGAACGCTTGACCAAGATAAAGCTGTACATCCTTCAGCGCGGCTACGAACTGGTTCATCTTCGCGTTCGTGTTATTGGCGACCTCGTTGCCATATTTCTGCGTGGATTGCTCGAGAATCGCCATTAGCCTGATTTGGCTTTGTGTCTGGAAGTCCAACTGCTCCCATGATTTGTCGCCGGCAAAGCGCCTGAACGCGGCGGTCGATTCGAGCATTGCCACGTTCACGTTAATGCCCAGGTCTTCGATCGCATCCGTTTCGCCCAACAAGCCGGACCGGATACGCTCCATGACATCTTCCATTTGCCGCCCGGTCGCCACCGAGACGACTGCGGATGCACGGAGCAACTCTTGTGTGTATTTCGTGGTTTCCCTAGTATCCTTGAAAAAGCTACTCAGAAGGTTGGAGTAAACGGCACCGTATTGGATGACCTCTCTACGCCCCATACCGAAAGCTTGCGCATTGGCATTTGCCCATTCCACGAATGCTTTCGCATTCGTTCCCATCGTCCGGTTTAGTTGCTGGATGGACGATTCGAACGTCATCGCGGCTCTCGTTGCATCCTTAAAAACGGTGCCAATACCGACAGCAGCGAGCGCCCCGCCTATGGCCTTCATGGTATTGGAGACATTGTTTTTGAAATCAGCCAGATCCTGACGGGCTTTCGACAATTCCTTTCGCATTCCGGAGAAGTCGGCGCCGGCCCGGATCATTAGGTTTTTTACGACACCCATTTAACCGATCAACTCCTTTCTGAACGCAAAAAAGAGAGCACCTATTTACCGCTCTCTGCATTTCCGTCCGTATTTGTTTCGCCTCTACTGCTGACTTCTTTGCCGCCCAGCGCTGCATTTAGAACTCGAACCATTGCAAGCATCTCCTCCGGCGTCTGCGGCCTCTTCTTCTTGAGTTGGATGTCCTCGAGAACTTTCTTGAGTGTCGGCATTTTCCGAATCCGATGCCAGTATGCCGTCAGGTAGGCGATTGTTATACGCTCCCGATGCTCGGCCTGTAGACGGCTACTCCATTCCTCAATCTGCATGTTCAGTTCATGAGGCGTCATTTCGTTGTACTCATGGAGTGTCAAGCCTATCCTAAAAGCCATCCGAAGGGATTGTTGCCAATCAAAGGGCTCATTGGACTCGTCGTCAATTACTCCCCCGTCTTCCCGTTTCCCTCCAATTGAACAGGAGTAAATTCTGCGCCGAATGCATTGGCTAATGCTTTTTGCATGGATTCGATAATATCCATGAATCGGGGAGCTTTATCAAGAAGGTCTTCCATTTGAGAAAGTTGCAGCGTCTCTCCGTGTGATTTAGCATCGGAAAGAAGCCCGCAATAAAGATACTTCTCGATCTCTTCCAGGTTGATATCGTTTGCCTCAATATTTTCGAGGCTCTTGCCGGTTAAGGCCATGAGTTGCTTCAGAGCTTTGTGGCCATACCGAACTTCCCGTGGTCTGTCTAATTCTAAAATGACAACGTCATTGTTGTTTGCGCTGGTCATGTATTCATCACCTTTCGAGAATAAAAAATAAAACGGCTGGAACCCGATTTAGCTCCAGCCGTGAAGTTGATTAAGTGGTCGGGTTAAGATTCAGAACTGGTTCGCCCGATACTTTGATTGTCGATTCGAAACCGACGGCTTCTTCAAGTTCTGCGCTCGTCGAGAACGCAGTTACGACGCCGTTAAACTCCCATTGTGCCGACATGGATGCCGGAAACTTAATTTTGAACGCGCTCGTATCGCCGCTTTCGAAAGCAGCGTACATGGCGGCTTGACCCGGATCATCCGGAGCGAAATAACCGGAGATGCTTACCTCTCCAGCATCCTTGAAGCCGGCCAAGAACTTACGGTAGCCGCCAGTGCTGTCCAGAGCTGTGACGTCAATCGTCTCAGCTGAAGCTTCGACGCCCCCGATGGACGTCAGATTACCGACAACCTGCGTCCCGATCAATAATTGCGTGCCTAACGCACGAGTAGCCTCAGCCAATGTTCAAACCCCCTTAAAAATGTACTTCGAATGATATAACGCACCGATGGAGTTTCGGCGCCGACTCATACAACTCAGCCGGCTGCCCGTAGGTGAGCTCCTGAACAAATGGCCCGTCATCGCCAATAACCCGCTGTTCGAATCCAGTCAAGCGTGTAATGATGTCGGCCTGCAGACGCTTCATCTCCGCGTATGACGCAGCTAGAAGGTTCAGTTCGACTTCCACTGCCTTACTGGTCAAAAAGCCGCTCAGAGCTTTAATCTGTTGGCCAAATGACGATTCGTACATAACGTATGGGGCAACTGTGCCCGCGGCGGCGAAAGCAGGAACCACTTTGCCGGAAAGCCCCGATATGGATTCCAGTTCCGCAACGAGCGCTTCTTCGAATTCCATACCGTCACCCTTTCAGTGCTTTGTCGACTTCTTTGCTGGCGACCTCGACAACCCGACGCTCGATCTTGACGACGTTGTCCGTCAAGGCTCGCCGGAGGAACCGGTAGCCTGGGATATATCCGCCGTCCACGGTCATAAAGCCGTATTCCTGAGAGGCCGGATAGTAGTAACGCGTGCCGTCCTTCGTCATCTTCACGAATATGTCGTTTTTGGCTGGATCCATCATTACATCGTAAACCTTCTTGCCGATCTTGGTCCGGCGTTCCCCTTTCAACACGATGCCTTTCTTGAGTTCCCCGGTATCCTCAGGAGCGTTGGCGCGGGCCGCCTTAAGCGCGATTGTGGCGCCGGCACGGGCTGCTTTTGTCACAACCCGCTGCGGTACCTTCTCCAGCTTCTTCATTGCCCGCTCGAGCTCAGCCATTCCCTCGATTGTGCTTTTCTTAGCCATTGCCGCCCTCCATCGGGTACCGGGAGCACACAAGCTCCAGCACTTCGCCATTTTTTGAAAAAGTCCGTACAACGTGGTAAACCGTATCGCCATATCGAACTTTCGGCTGCTCCTCATACTCGATGACTTGAATTTCAAACACCATCTCCGGTCGTAATCCGACGGCGGCAGCCTGATAAAATTCAGACTGCCGGACCGATTTCTTGTTTGCGAATACCTGTTTCTGATTCGGATAAGTCTCGATCGTTTCGCCGTAGCTGTTTCGCGACGAAACAGGCGTCAGCAGTTCGATCACGTCACGCCACAACATTAGGCATCACCTTCCATCGTGTACTCGATCGACATCGATAGATGAGCCTTGAGCGACTCATAGGAAGCCTGCAGCCGAGCCGCGTCCGGATTATCGAATCCAAAATTCGCCTTGCAGTAAGTGACGACGGCACGCTTAATAAGCGAATCCGTGTCATCAGCTACCTTGGCCGGGAGGATCCCGGATAATCGGAGGTCATCCCGCGCCGCGGCGATCAGGTCCTCGACTTCGCCGTCCAAGGCTGTGACGTTCTGGCTCAGCCGCAGAGCGGTTTTAACGTCGGCGAGCATTGTCACTCGTCATCACCCTTATCGAGCTCCGCCTGCGCCTCCTCGGCCTTCTCTTTGCCCCGAATCTTTTCGCCGTTGGAAAGCTCGTAATAGCCGCCACCAACGTGTTTCGGGAACCCATCTTCCTCTTCAAGGTCGCCTGCGTTGGAGCCGTCCATATCGTCGGTGTCGCTGGCGGCGATCAGGTCCGGCTGCTGAACGATGTCCGAAGTATTCGGATCGAGCGCCTGGTCATCACCCGCTTTTTCCGGTTCAGACGGCGGCGTCGTGGTCCCTTCCTCGCCGGCGGGGCTGTTAGCCTCCTCAGACTCCGGCGGGCGTAGCAAAAAGCCGCCCTCAATGAGAGCGGCGAGTCGCGCCTCGTCGGCCTCATATGCGCTGCCGACTTCATAATGCTTCATTGTCAACTTGCACCGGAATGCCCGCTTGACGACAGCGAATAGATTGGCCATAGGTTACACCGTCGCCGCTTTCTTCACGCGCAGGAAGCCGTTCTTCGAAACGACGTTGCCGCCGACGAATACGGAGCCGCGGTGAGCGATCATGCCTTGTTTGAATTTGTAGTCATCCGAACGCTTGACATCCAGGTCAGAGAAAATCGCCAGCATATAATTGCTGAGCGGACCGTATGCCATCGAATATTGCCCCGTTGTCGTCGCGGCGTCGGAGATCGCTTTGCAGGCGCTGTTGATGATGAAAGGTACGCCGTCGATGGTGCCGCTGTTGCCATTGGAAACGACGTTGTAGATTTTCGTGCCGTCATCACCGCGCAGCTTCGCGAATTCCTTCAAATCCTTCTTATTCAGGATAAGGACAGCCGTATCCTCGACATCTTCGTCGCCGCCGTAGGAATAAATAATGTTGGTCAGCGTGTCCTCGTCGATAACGGAAATTTCAAGGTCAGTCGCAGCGTCGATAGCCGTTGCAGCGTCCGAGAAAATACCTACGAGGTGGCCGGAAGTCCCGTCACCGATCAGGATCTCACGGGTGATTTTCTTGCGAGTCGCCACCGTGATGCCTTTCATGACTTCGCCGTCATAATCCGCGGCCGGCAGTTTTTGAATTTCTTCGGAGTCCTCTGCATATGCAGTGACCTTGGTCTTGTTAATGTCGGCGTAACCGAAAGTCGGTTCGGCCGTCGCATAGTCCGTGCCTTCAGCAGTGTAATCGCCCGTACCGTAACCTTTCAGGTACGGCTGTTGGAAGCTCTCGCCGCCAAGCAGAACCTTAGGTGCAACGCGGTCAATAAGGCCAGAAACCTCATTGAACGTCGGCCGGATGTCCGAAGCCTGATACTTCGGAAGGATAACATTCGAGGAACCGACCGTTACCGAACGGTTTTCTTTCAACGCCTTGCCGCGCTCCTCAGCAGCTTTGCGTGCTTCTTTAGCCGGATCAGCTGGAGTATTACCGGCCGTAAATGCAGCCGTTTGACGTGCTTCAGTTTCCCCAGTTTGGATGCTGGCGGCGATGGCCGCGCGTTTCTCGCGCTGACGGATTTCTTTTTCTTCGTCTTCGAGGGCGCGAAGTTCCGTCTCCAATTTGTCGAGGTCAACTTCCCCCGTTCCTGTCAGAAGACCGCGAATTTCAATGCGGCGCTCTCCGATTTCTTTCAGACGCTTTTCTGCCTCGGATTCGCCGGCGAACGTTTGCAGGTTAAGAGCAAAGCGATACTTTTGATTTTTCATATGGGTTAAACCCTCCCTGGAATGGTTTTAAAGGTACGTTTGAAGCAATAACTTCTTCCGCCGTTCAGCAGCTGCCGCCGCTTGTTTTTCCTTCTCGATCTCCATTTCGAAGGCCGAACGCGCAGAAATAGAAGTGGTATCATAAGCGGGAATGTCCACCGCGGATACGTCATAAAGCTTTTTGATGCGCAGAATTGTCCGGGTCCGAGTTTCGGTGTCGTAAGACGATTCTTTGACCGTATAAGCGTAGCTCATGCGATCGATATAGCCGCCTTTGATTTCCTCATAGAGCCTTCGCCCTTCCTCGGTACCGTCCAAGCGCGCCCGGATGAACAGGCCTTTGCTATCCACCTTCAGGTCAAGCGTCTTGTTACGGGTCCGGGCCATCACCTTGCCGCCATGGTTGTAGTTAAAGATAACGTCCGACATATCCGCGTCGCGGAAAGCGTCCGGATGGACCTTTTCCTTGTACTGGGTGTCGCCGTATTCGTAAAGCACGGTCGGCTCATTAAACCGGGCAGCGTATCCTTCAACGTACAGCGCTTCTTCGGCGCCTTCATCCTCAGTCAGCGCAGCCGCGCGGATCTCGAATTGAAACTCCCGAAACTCCCGGTCTTTCCAACGTTGATTAGGCGTCATCGTCGTCCCCGTCGTCATCGTCATTTTCTTCCTCACCTCCCTTCGGTGGAGTCTGGTTCACAGGCGCCGTATTTACCGTCGCCGTATCAAGTCGGCGGATCGGTTCGTCCCCGCCTTCGACCGGCGCCATGTTGAACGTTTCCCGCCATTCGTTGGGCGTCATCGCGCCGCGGTCGACCATTTCCCTCAATTCGAGCTTCGTTTTCACGCTGGCGTACTGCAGCCGGTTGGCTTCGAAAACAATCTCATTACCATGAGCCTGCTCGTTATCGCTGAATATCTTTGCCGTCGCCTCCAGGCTCGTCTGAATGGCGAAGGTCGGCTCAATGACCGACTCGTAAAAAGCATTCCATTCGTCCTCGGTGTAGCTGGAGTTGATGATCTTCTCGTTGACGCCAAAGTATTTGTAAACTTTCTGTTCGATCAAGCCCATCTGCTTGGCATCGATCATCTTCGGGTCGCTGTTAATCGGTGTGAACTCCGCCTTAACGTCGGTGGCCGCGATGCCACCCCCATTCTCCGGATTGAGATAATCCCGAATGAAGTCATCCGTTTGTTTCTTCCGGTCCGCCGGGTTCAAGTTCTGCGTAAACTTCAATATTCCGCGGACGAAAGCCGACGACTTAATGGCGTTGATGATGCCCTGATTCGAAGCATGGATAAGCTCCAGCGTCGGCAGGAGTGGTTCTTCATTGCCGCTGCCGAAGTCCGAATCGGAATTAAAAAACCGACGCAAATGAATCACGTCGGAATAAGGAACGGTATAGGTCTGGCCCTGCTTCATCTGGAAGCGTATGAATGATTCGTTTTCGGTCTCAAGCATTTCCGCTTGAACGCAATCAATCGGGTAAAAGCCGCGGACCCTGTATTTCTCCATCGGCCCGGCGCGGTCGATCAGGATAAAGGCGTTCGATCGAAGCAGCAGCTGCGTAAAAACCTTGTACCAGAAAATATATGCGTTCTGCTTAGGGTTCGGCCGCACGCTGAGAAGCCGCTCTATATTGCCGCCTACGTTCTGGACCTTACCGTTTACTCGCCGGACGTGCTTGGCCTTGAGCTTGGCCGCATTCCGAGCGATTGTGTCCACCGTGGCCCGGACAACGTCGCTTTCGTAGGTATTATCGCCGAACGGCGTGAACACCGGGTTATACCCGCCCAGGAACCGAAACTTCAAGGCGCTTCGAACGGCGCCGGCGAACCTGCTAAACACCTTTTGAAACATGCCCAATTGTTTTGTCGCCTCCTCCCGTTATAACAAGCCCATATACTCTTCCCGATGCCGCTCCAGCGCGACATAAGCGTTAAGCAGAGCGGCCGTGCCGTCGATCCGGCGCCGCTGATTCTTGCCCTTATGCGGCTGAATGGTCTGGTTCTTCAAATCCAAATCGACGTGCGTATTCGACAAACACCATTTGTCTATCGGATGGTTGTTGTAATTGACCTTTTTGGCCGCCAAATCCGCCCCGAGCAGCTTCATAGGGCCCGAGAGGGTCGGTTTACCTTGGGCAACTGCCTCCATCGCGCTGGGGCCAAAATAGGAGGCCATTTCCTCAACCCAATAGATGGCCGAATAGCGGTCGTAGCCGACCCACGGAATATATATTCCGTATTCGTTTTGAATCTCGACAAACCAGTCCGTGACGAACTTGTGATGCACCCGATTACCCGGCGTCGTCCGCAGGAGGCCGCGCTGATGCCACAGGTCGTAAGGGATGTTGTCCTCTTTGACCCGCTTCTCCAGCAAGTCTTCCGGCAGCCAATACATCTGCAGGACGTAAACCGTCGGGTCATCCCGCCGCATGGCAATGACCTTGGCCGCCGTAAGGTCCGTCGTCTCGGAGAGGTCGGCGCCCCCAATGCCGTAGGTCAGGCCGAGCTCCTGCACATCAAAGGTCGCTTCGTTGTTCAGTTCCTCGAACGTCAGCCAAGCCTCCGTCGACGTCTCCCGGACATTGAAATCTTTGGTCAGGAGGTTCTTGACCAGCATCGGGTTCTTCTTCGCCTTGGACACCTTCGTTTGAAGCTGGTCGATGCGCTTGATCGTCCCGAGTCCCGGGTTCGCCTTTTGCCAGCATTCCGGATCCGTCCATTCGTGCCGGTTGTCGAGCTCGTAAATGATCGGCAGGAAGTGCTCGTACGGGTCGGCCTCACCCTCCTCTTGGGGCTGTCCAATATTGTTCAGCTTGGCCTCGGCCTCCTCATATTTGAGGTCATAGACGGCCTCCCTGATCGTGCCGGCCGTCGTAATCATGACGATCAGCGGCTGCTCCCGGGCGCTCGTGCCGTCGACGATAACGTCATACAGGTTCCGGTCCTTCCAGGCATGTATTTCGTCCATGAGCGCGCCGTGAACGTTCAGGCCGTCGAGCGTCTCGCTATCGGAGCCAAGCGGCTTAAAGGAGCTGTCGTTGATCTTACCGACGAGTTCAGAGACGAGCGGCTTGATTCGCTTGCGGAGTGACGGCGACTTGTTGACCATCCGCTTTGCTTCCAACCATACGAGCTTTGCTTGGTCTTTCTTCGTGGCGCAGGCGTAGACTTCCGCGCCAGGCTCGCCGTCGGCCACCTGAAGGTAAAGGCCGATGCCGGAAGCGATCGTCGACTTCCCGTTTTTCCGGGCAACAACAAGAAGCACCTCGCGATATTTGCGGGTGCCGTCAATTCTGTGTATGAAACCGAAGGTTGCCGCGATGAAGGCCTTTTGCCAGAGCTCCAAATCGATCGGCTTGCCGCCCCACTTGCCTTTCGAATGCTTGCAGTAATTCTCGATGAACTCGATGGCATGGTTCGCGTGCTTCGGACTGTATTCGTATTCTGAATCTTGGTCGTAGATATCGGCGACCAGCTTCTGATACATCCGCCGGACCTTATCGCCGACCGTGACCTTGCCAGACTCGATCTGAGCCCAGTATTCAAGAATCGGGTTATAAGCTAAAGGATATTGCTTCCGGAGCGCTGCACTCATCGGCGAGCCACGAAGTCTTCAAAGCCATCGTCGACTTCACCCTTCCCTATGCCGCCATCATCTGGCTTAGGCAGCATATCCGAGAGCTGCTTGATGATCTTCTGGTAGTTACTGTTCATCGAGTTGTAGAGTCTGGCAACCGGCCGCTCCCGTTCATAGGCAGCTTGCTTATCCGATTGCGAGAACATCTCGACGGAGCCCCTGTCGCCGAGGTCCTCCTCGTATGATTCCAGCGTAATCCGCATGAAAGCGGCGCGCCGGATGAGGCCGTCGGCGATCTCCATTTGTTCTTTCGGCAAAACCTCGTATATTTTTCGAAGTCGTTCTTCCTCCGCCGAAATCGCCTGTTGCCGGGCCTTTTTCTTCGCATTTTCAGCCCGGGTTTGCGCTGCTTTTTTCGCGCTTTCAGACCGCTTGCCTGCGGATTTTTTCGTCATCGAATCACCTCATTTCAAGGGGAGGGGGGTCATGCGCGAGCCCTGTGTATTCTTTGAAAGGGGCACACCGGTCTTAGGCGCGCCCCGTCTCGATTTTCGAAGGGGGGGGCCTACCTCGAAAATTTTCGACAATTCGACAAACATCGAAAAACGCGAAATTATTCTTCTCGCAACCCCAAGTCCTTCTCGATGCTGTCGCATACAGCAAAGATTCTCTCGTCGCATTTATCATAGATTTGCTTTGTTGCTCCAGCCCTTTTCACTTCGATCAGCCGATCAAGGTACTGCAGCTTTAGTTGTACTCTTTCATTTGTGATAAATCCCTGCTGTTCATACGCCGGGCGCCAACGTTCATCTTTACCCATAACCTTCACGCTCCTCTACTTGAATCAAATTCCCATACGCATCAAACGCTAGCCCTTCTCTTATTGCTGGCTCACTGCTACCGTGATGCTCGTTGTTGTGGCAATCCTGACAGAGATACTCCAGCAACTCATGGTTAAGCGAGATGTTCGGATCGTCGATGTTCTGCGGCGTCAGGTAAACCTTATGGTGAACGATCTTACCAGGCTTTCCGCAACGCTCGCATAAACCGAATACCTTGGCGATGTACGATTCCCGGCATAGCTTCCATGCTCGGCTGTTGTAGAACTTGCGGGCCCAAGGTTTCATTTTGTAGGAACCGCAATGCTCGGCTTCGTACCCAGATCGGCAACAATGTATGGATGAGCTTTGCGGTATCTCTCTTCAACGTTTTGTGCGACCCGCATTATTCTTGATGCTTTAATGCGATTGTTCTCCGATAAAGCCCATCCTGCGAGCCCTTTCGCTTCTTTGCTGTAATAGGCGTTGTACAATCGATTCACCCTTTCTCGGCAAACCAAAGAAGCCGCCCAACATGTGAGCGACTTCTCATAGATTTGCTTTATACGTACTAAGTTACATAGACGGTGTTTTAAAACCAGGGTCACTGAAAATCGTGACCCAAAGAAATAAAAGAGGGCTCCTCGCCCTCTGCCTATCGGCATTCACCCGGGTCATATTGGCTGAGAACCGCCAAATGACCGGACGGATTAAATATTCTGGCTCTTCGTAAAAACGTGTTGAAATAGCTGTTTTGTTCAAACTATAAAAAATCGTAAAATCGTGTTGAAATCACCTCCGATGATTGGTAAAATAAAGAAAGGAGGGATGGAAAATGCAAGCAAATGTAACATTGAAAAGATTCGTTGACAAAGCAGAAATAAAACAACCAGGAATGAATCCTTGGAAGAAGAACTTAAAACGTCCGATATTTACTGATGGATCGAGATTCTTTATTCGTTACGATGGTTATTACGGCGTAGAGATTAATGGCCGTAACTACCGTGAAGTGAAGAATGTTTTAGGAGCATGGTACCTTTAATGCAGAACCCAAACATTCTGAACCTCCCATCACTGAAAGTCACAAAAATCGAATTAAACGAACATGGCTACGAGATATGGGCAGAGGTTGCGAATCCTCCAGACTTCTGCCCTAATTGCGGCTCCATGGAAGCGAAATTCTCTAAGTTCGGAACCAAGCGTCAGTTATTCATGGATTTACCTATGCACGGTAAACGGGTAGGCATTATCATCAACCGTCAGCGTTATTTGTGCAAAGACTGCGGATCAACCTTCCGTGAGATACTCTGGGACATCGACGACGACCATATGTGTACCGTTCGCTTTAACGAGTACGTTCAAGAGCAATCGCTAAAGCGTACATTCACCAGCATTGCGGATGAACTTGGAATAAGTGAGGGTACGGTACGAAACATTTTCAACAAGTACATTGACTTTCTTGAATCATCTCACCAGTTTGTTACGCCAAGGTGGTTAGGTATCGATGAAATCCATATACTCGGCAAACCAAGAGGAGTAATCGCCAATGTAGAAGAGAACGTTTTGGTTGACCTTTTGATTGATCGTAATAAGGAAACCATAATACGTTATCTCAGCCATCTGCCTGACCGTGAAGACGTTGAAATCGTCACCATGGATATGTGGCAACCATACCGCGATGCAGTCCGTCAGACGCTTCCTAACGCTGTTATAGTCGTTGATAAGTTTCATGTTGTGCGAATGGCTAATCTGGCGGTCGAAACAATCCGCAAGAATATCCGCAAAGAACTGGACGCAAGGCAACGCAGGCAGTTAAAGAACGACCGTTTCTTGATGCTTAAACGCCGTAAGGACTTAACGCCGATGGAGCAGATTATTCTTGATTCTTGGACGCTCAACTTCCCTCGTCTCAAGCAAGCCTACGAGCTTAAAGAAGCATTCTATGAGATATGGGAAGCGAATGACGCAAAGGAAGCACAAGAGCGTTATGCCGCATGGCAAGCATCTATTCCAGACAGAATGAAATCGGCATTCAGCGACATCATCAAGGCTTACGGCAACTGGCAACATGAGATCAATAACTATTTCACTCATAGGGTTACAAATGCCTATACAGAGTCCATAAACGGCTTAACACGGGTGGTGAACCGTATGGGACGAGGTTATTCTTTCAAGGCTCTTAGAGCCAAAATGTTGTATTCAAAAGGCATCCACAAGAAAACCAAAATCAACTACAAGAAATCAATTGACCTGATGTATAACATGTTGGGTAATTCGCTTAATGAGAACATGGAACAAGCCGTCACACTCGGAGCAGACATTTCAACCCTAATCAAACGTATCGAAGAGGGGTCATTATGACCCTTTTTCAATACACTTTTACGAATACCCAATATTCTATTTGAAGCCCTACAAAGAAGAAAAAGATTAAAGGCATGACGTGCGCTGCGCTCGTCACTAAAAGCGTGGTGGCGTCGTAAAACGACGCGTTTTATAAAAGCATACGTACTTTGTAACTTTGGAGGAAGAACAAGACCATTATACAAATGGTCATTTTTCCGAGTCAAAGGCGATATTCGAGGAAAACTTTGAATAAAATCCCCAAACACATGTTCCCGTTCGTTCCCAGTCTCTAAATCACCGTTTATCAGGTTATCGTTCCAAAAGCACTGAATGCCGCAGATGGACCAAGGTATTCCCATGTTACTGTGCCATCTGTTGCCGTTCCACTGCTATGTGATGGAGCGGTGGAGCCCGATGTTCCCGCCACGGTGCAAAGATACGCTTTTGCATTTGCCTGTACCTTTTCTCCTACGGCATAAGCTGTGTTTGCTGCCCAAGTATTTGCGACAGCTTCACCGGCTCTTGTGCAAATCCAGCCTACATTTCCGCCCGATGTTGCTCCCGTATTCAGCGATATTTGACCTTTCCGCCAAACACCAGTTGTTGGAGCGGCACTGCTATACTTGACTCCTTGTTCACTACCGGGAACTTCAGGGACGTTGTTCCTGACGATAGCTCCATTTGAAGCCTTATCAAGAACGGTTCCGCCAGTCCATTCGTAAGGTTTAGCAGTATTTTCTACAACGTTACCTGTAAAACGGGTTTTTGTTGTTATTGGCAGATGGAAAGCATATCCGGTATTGCCCGTTTTCATGATGCAATCCATAACACTGCACAGGTATGATGCCGAATTTTCGACCCACAAGCCAGACGAATAAACACCGGAAACCTGCACGCCTTTGACCACAACATATTCCGGAGCGGCCGAAGAACCGATCAACATCGGTTTGCAAGTAGCATCATTGATCTCGAATTCTAAATCTCGGAACTCCAAAGTGCCTTTACATGACGTGATCTCAATGAATGCAGCAAGTGCCGATAATCCCGGGTGCTTAAAGAGAGTACCAACAAATGATACATCCCTCGGTACTTCAGATGATAAGTCACCTTGATTAATGAGAATTGCCCGACTGCGAGACACATCAGAAATATAAGCGATTGTGCCCCCTACAACCTCCAAACCTCGAGCGCCAAGGTTCATTTGAATTGCGCCGCCTGCGCAAAAGAAGGTAGGGTTAATAATCCGCATTCTTTCAGAGTAAGTTGTAAATCGAACAACACCGCTGCCAAAGCCGTAGTATGTTGGGTTTTCTACTGTAAAATCGTAATCCTCTCGGAACGAGGTGTTCCCCGAGACCCAACCATATCCCAGCGACCCGATCGACGTGTCGTTAACAGATTTTATTCTCCGATTCCCTAATCCGTGGCATGTATAATCCGATTCGATACAGCCGTAAGAAATGTTGTGTGATGACTGGGAATCTTGGCAATAAACCCAGTCGATTGCATGCCGTACCGATCGAGTATAGTTTTGAGTCACATTCCCGCCCAAGCATTGATCCCCGCGAAGAAAATAACCATTCCCACCAGTCGAAGTATAGTAAGGATCTCTTGCTATAAAATTCTTCGCGACAGGATTGATGCAACGGTGGAAGTTCACTGCGTGTACCCGCCATTTGTCGATCGTTACACCACTAAGATTTGGATTTTTGCAATACTGGAAATGGAAAATGTGCGGGCACGCCCCGTACAGTCCATTCGATGTATCATATGGTTCGCCGGGATCTGGTTCCGTAATATGAGATGCTTCTCCAATGACCCGAACATTATCGAGCGTTTTGATCTTCAACAATGTTGGAGTTACATTGTAAGCTAGTTCAACCGGTTTGCCTAACGTTATAGTTGCCCCATTAATGTCGAGAACGGTATTGCATTCTGCCCTTCCAAAAAAACCGCTATCGGTATTATTATACTTTTTCCATTGGTAATTGTCCGATATGACTACATCATCGCCAATACTAAATTTGGCAGCATCCTGCGGATTACTGAGCGTGATAACCTTGCTGTAGGCTATTGTGTTCGCGATGGGGACTTCTTCCTCGACTGCCCCTCTAAACCAAAATACCGGCGATCCGTTCGGATACCCTGGTCTTGCTTTTGATGGATTTACGATAAACTTTGCGCCTGTTATGTCCAATGTGATTGATTTTTCAATAGGCTCCAGTCCATCCAAAACATAAGTTTGGCCGGCAGGAAATTTTATCGTAGCTCCCTCCGGCGCTGCGCCAATACAAGCATTTACTGCATCCGTGTCGTTGGTTTTTCCATCACCAACAGCTCCAGAAGTTAGGACATCGAGAATTACGAGATTTTTTACTTTTCTCGCGGTTGACGCCTTTCTCATTAAAGTCATTATTTTCACACCTTTCTTTAATAAATCAGGGCCAAAAAAATGTATCTTTAGCACCATTTACGTGATACAATACGGAACATAAAATGTTACATTTTGTATAATATGATTTGCGGAGGAGACTGATAAACTTGTCAAAGCGCGAGATTTGGATCGATGTAGCCAAAGGGCTGGGGATTATTGCCGTCGTTCTAGGACATTCAAATCCCGACAGCACAGTATCGCACTATATTTACTGGTTCCATATGCCTCTATTTTTCTTTCTCAGTGGCTATACCTTCAAAACAATATCCTCTGGTCAAGAATTACTGGGTTGGGTGAAAAGAAGGTCAAAGCAACTACTAATCCCGTACCTTTCGTTTGGTCTGGTCATCACCGTTTTGGAATTCGCGAAGGAACTCAAGAACGGGCATCTTGATATGAATATTTTGCTAAAAGACTTGGGCAATTTGATATATGGTGGCCAAATGCTGACTGGAGGGTACGCTGTATTCTGGTTCGTTACATGTCTCCTCATAACTCAAGTGGTATTTGCAGTTTTAACCACATTGGTTAAGGGAGTACCCTTCCAGATTGCAATCATCATTGCTTTATACCTATTGGCTCATATTGAAACCACAGTTTATCCAAATGCAAATATTCCGTTGAACGCAGATGTTACCATGCTGGCTATGACCTACTACGCCGCCGGATATTACACAAAACCCTTATTACAGAAACTTTTTGAGAGCAAATTTATCTTGCTTTTTGCTCTGATCATTCCAGCGCTTTTATTCAGCGGGGATTACTTTAAACTGTTCCATTACAGTCTCGATATGAAAGTTCTTGAATACACGAGTTGGGTTATGGATCTAATCATACCAATCACGATGACACTCGCATTTTCGATAATTTGCTACTGGATTGCTCGAGCCAAATCGATTGCCAAGGTGTTTTCTTACATAGGGTTAATGTCTTTAACTATCATGTACATGCATTTCCCCATAAATTTGATCGCCGAAGAAGTGATCGGAAAACATGGTGCGATCCAGTTCTTACTGCTCGGGTGTATTGTTCCAGCAATCATACATTCGGTTCTCGATAAGATAACATTAGCCAAAGTGCTTTTTCTGGGTTCGGGAAACAAAAAGGCTTATGCCGCTTAAAACTTCGGAGGCCCCATCTCTACAGCGGGGTCTTTTATTTTTCTTCCACAACAACCGTTGCGTTGTAGATCAGCACGCGCTTCCCGTCCAGGTCGAACTTTACCTTGTTGCCGTACTCGTTTACTTCGACATCGAACCGGCCTTCGTAAGTCTTGATGATGTTGCCGTTCTGATCGTAGACCTCGGCGCGGCGCTCGAGGCCGTTGACGCTCGACTGGTAATCTTTTATCGAGCGTTCCATCGACTCGCTGCATCCGGCCAACGCAAATAAGACCGCCAGCGCGGTCAGGATAATGGCTATTCGTTTGATGGTTCTCACCTCCTTTTAGAAAATGAAAAAGCCACTCATTTTGAGCGGCTAAACAACTTAAGTCTTCTTTTAGTGTGAAATTTTTCAGCTTCTACATGGTAAAGTTTCAAAAGGCCACCACATTGGAATGCAACTCTCTGAGTTACCTTGTGAAAGTCCTCCATAAACTGCTTACATTTTTCGATATCGAAATTACTCTCAGGGCTTTCGGTAAGTTTGGACTTTTCATCATAGAATAAGAAAATTTCTTTACAAAAATCAAAAATAAAATTATGTTCGAGGACTTCTCATCATATAGAACAGCAACTAATTCATTATTTGCATTAATAATTTCATCAGTTAAAGCCAATACGATTTTATACTTCATTTTTTGTTTTGTTGGAAATTCTTTTTTGCTCTGGTGCCTTAGTGTGTAGAAAGCAACCCCAAAAGCCCCAAATGTACCTATAAGCCCTCCAGTAAAACCACCTAAATCAAAGTTCATTATTAATCCCCCTCTTATATGGACAGTAAGATTCGCTGTCAAAAGGGGAAAATCCTTTTGGTAAAAGAAAAGAAGTCGCTCGAACGAGCGTCTTCTTTAATCTCCATTACATTGACTCACAATCACCAAAAACATTAAGAACCCTAGCAAGATTACAATTAATTTTAGACAGCCATCCTTATCGTTTTTGGGTGGTGGCTGGTATTTCCTTTTCCTACGCCTACTTCGCACATAAGCATTTGCGACTTCATTCGCAAACCTGTTAGCAGCATAATCGAATGGACTTCTCATAATGAACTATTACTGCCGCATTTAGACTGTGCCAATATGATCATCCTCCTTTTCACCTAAAGCATTCGCCAATAGGAAGGAAATCCCTCTTTTGTGGCGAATTTTGTCAAAAGGAGGACGATGAACGTGAATCCAACGAGATATGATCTTAAGAACAATGCCGATTTCTTTTACGCTGTATACTGCGGGAAAACCGTTTATTATGTATCCGCCAGCCGGATCGGCTGCGGGCGAACTGACTTGTACACCGATGATTACGTGGTCATCGATGGCGAATATTTCTCACGCAAGGACTGCGAGTTCTTCGTCGACGCCTAATCCTCCACCGTCGCTCCCTCAACGTCCTGAACCTTGAACCATTCCCCGTCAACCATAAAGCGGCTGCCGAACTGATCTACGCGCTCCACGACGCCGCGCACGACCAGCTCCTCGAACGGATCATACATCCGCAGTTCAATCACCTTCCGCAGCTGAAGCGACTCGGCTACAGCCCGCGATATGAGCTCCCATTCGCTTTCGTCGAGCTCTACGCGCGGCCGGCGCTTCGACTGGATATAATGCTCGTTCAGCGCGGCCTTGTGCTCCGGCAGCATCATGCGGGACGACTCCCACATCCCATTGCCCTCCAACAGTTTTCTTTGCATGGTAAAGCACCTCCGTATCGATATCAACAGTATATAGTTTAAACCGAACGGATGTTCTTATACAGACTTGAATTTTTGCCAATTTTGGTTTATGAGCGACGATTTCCTGCGGCATCGTCGCAAGCCGTCCCGAGCCGAGCCTTAGCCGCTGGGATCGCGGCAGGATGGAGGAGAGACCCAAAGACGATGCCGGGTGTCCAATCCGGCAATCGCCCAGGTTCGGCGTAACAAAAAAGAACACCCTTAGGATGTTCTTGGAATAAGCATCATATAACAAAATCGACAAACTCCGGCGACCGCAGCATGCCGCTCTTGTACCAGTTACGGAAGCGGACCCGGGTGGTGATGACGGGCTGCACATAAACGAAGTTCCGGTCCTCACCGGTTACGATACTCTGCGCGATCCGGTAAAACGCCTTGCGGTGCGCTGCCGGCACGGCTAACTCGATAATGCCGACCGGGCGCCCGTTGTATCGGGCTAACCATCCGAATTCGTCCTTTCGGTAGCCGCCGATCTGCACGTCGGCGTAGGTGTAATTGATCACCTTCAGCCATTTCTCGCTGCGGCGCCCCTCGTAGGTGCTATCCTTCAGCTTCGCGACGATCCCCTCGAGCTTCTGCTGCTTGATCACGTCGAACAGTGCTTTCCCCGCCCCGTCCACGCGCAGTACCTTCCGGAAGTGGTCATTCTCACCGAGCACCGAATCGAGCAGTTGCTTGCGCTCCATCAGCGGTAGCCGGCGAACGTCGCGGCCGTCAACCTCGAGTACGTCGAATACGAAATACTGCACGGGCAGCCGTCGCATGGCTTCCTGTATCTTCGGCGCCTGCTTGATCCTGAACCGCTCCATAACCGTTTCAAAGTCAATGGTGCCCATTACCGGATCAACATATGCGGCCTCGCCGTCCAGAATCACGCTGGAGCAGTTCAGCGGCGGCGTATGAAGCTCGGGATATCGCTCGGTCACGTCATTGGCATGCCGCGTAAACAGCCGCAGCTCGCCATCCTTCTTGACCAGCAACAGCCGGTGCCCGTCAATCTTCGGCTCGAATATGTAGCGCAGATCGTCAAAAGGTTCTTCGATTTTCGTCAGGAGCATTGCTTCGGGTGCTGTGATCATGGTGTGTATCCTCCGTGTAGAATTCCGTATATCAATTCTACCATTGGAGGAAAAAGCGTGGCGTTGGTAATTGTTGCCCTGCAAAGGCTGCCAGGCAAAGCAAGAAGGTGTACCTCCTCGCCAGTTTCTCGGGTGCCTCCCGTCAGTGCAGGGCTGGCTGTTATGTATTCCCGCGTGGCTTAGCTGCTTCGGCATTGCCGATCATCGCGATTGCTCTCTGCCTTTGATGCAGACGCGGGAACATACAAACCGGTTCAGGCTTTTTACAGGGAGAAAACAGCACCGGAAACGCGAAACTCCCACGATAGAAATGAGCGGTAATTTATTACATGCGCCTACCGCCAATGCGCCATCCTCGGAGTGAGGCATCACGCGCCCTCGGACTATTGTCCTCAACAGGCATTCTCCAAATGGTTGGGGGGAGTTCAACCCCAATCGAACACACGCTCCCAAACGGACAGAAATGCCCTTTTGAGCGGCGAAATTTTTACCCGCCGGATTATGCGAGAAAATGTTCGCAACGCTTATTGAGCCATTCTGCGCGTTCTGAGAGCCAAAATTTAAGAGGACCCTGCCGAAGCCATCCCCGCAGTGCTACCTTTGCGACTTCACAGCCGGAAATAGGTACGTATGTGTGTCGGGTGCTTTTCGTTTGGTCCTCTCGCTAATAGGTGGCATTTGCAGGACGAAAAAAATGAATTGCATCAAAAATTGCATCAAGTTCATTTTTACGATTGCATCAATTTTTGATATGTGTGATTGAAAGTACATTACATTGGAAATATGATTTCGTACGGTCTTCTCGCTGATAAACAATTGCTGCGCAATATCTCTTGTCGTTTTGTCTTGTACCAACAGCTCAAATACCTCACGTTCTCGATGCGTCAGGATGAATTTGCTCTTGTGGTCGCTGCCTTTCAATGTGCGTCACCCCTCCTTGCCCGGGTTTTTATAGTTATACAAGGTCAAGGGATACAGTCAAATTATAGTATGAGCGGAGAAAGCAAGAGGTGCTGTAGCCGAGGAAAATAGGCGAATTGCCCGGTCTGTCGGGCGAATGCCGGTATCGCCTGAACCGAGGGGATAACAAATAGAAGAGCGGGGAATGACGGATGAGCCCCAAAGACAAAAAGCCTGTCCGACAAAGCTGGACAGGCATTCACAATCCAATTAATCGTAAATATAGCTCGGGCGTCTTTGCCCGGCCTCTCTGGCGGAGAACTGCCCGTCCGCTTGATACGGGAAGATCCGCTCCGCCATCGCGTTGAACTCGGCGATGTAGCCTTGGATCGGTTGACCCGCCCTAACGTCGGCCGCATAAGAGGCCAGCCGGTTCACGAAGTCGGCTTTGCCCGATACGTATACATGCGCGACGCTTGGTTTCATGCTTTTTACGACTTGCTCGATTTCCGCCTTCCGCTTCTCGGTCAGCTGCTCGTCCGCCCCGTCCCCGGCCGCTTGGAGCGAACGGTTCGCCTCCGTATTCGGACGGCCGCCGTCGGCGTTTGGACGCGGATCGTAGATGCCGTTGTTGCGGGCGTCGTACATGCCGTCGGTCCTGAAGTTGAAGCGGCTGCCCGCACCGTTCGTTCCGGTGCCGGCACCGCTTGTTCCGTTGCCCGCGCCCGGGATAAGTCCGGTGCCGTCCGCAGCCTCCGGACGGGTATAGCTCGCATTCGTTCGTCCTTGCGCGGCCGACTTGGCGGTGTAAGAGCCGTTTCCGCTGCTTACCCCGACATACGCGTTGCGATCGGTAAGAACAACGTAAGCCGCATCGTATCCGAATTTATCCTCGATCGTTTTCCCGATCGCATCGTTCATCTGAAAGCTGTAGTTCTCGTGCGTCCCGACAATATTGTTGCCGTTCAAGCGGCGGCCGTTAACCCGGTTCATCTCGTTCATCTGGTCGTCGGCAAACCGTTTGCTCATTATCGGATTGCCGTTTGCGTCCTCGCGAACCGTAAACGGGCGAACGTCGCCCAAATCGCGGTTGCCGAGATGCCCTTGGTTGGCGGCGCAGCCGGCAAGCATAACGCCTAATATGATAAGAATGGACCATTGTTTCATCATGCGCCATTTCACCCTTCTTTTAAGAATCATCGTTAGGTTGAGCAAGCGCAGTTTAAAATATGTGGCGGCTTAAGCCGGCCGCATGGCTGAAGTTCTTTCCATTTCCGGAGAAGTCGGAACGGCAAAATCGAAACGCTTATTCTTCTACCCAAAATTTCCGAAAATAACCGGTGCTTTTAGGGCACGGGACATGCCCTGGGTATTGCCCCTCCTTCACGGTCAAAGAGCCCCGAATCGCTTCGAGGCTCTATTTCGCTAATGGATCGCCGCTTGGGATGCCATGATGCTATCCGGCAGTGACAGCGTTGACCTAAAATCCCGCCGTTGTTATACAGTCGGCAAAAGCTGTGAATGCTTTACTATGAAATTGATCCTTGCGAGTGACCAGCCGCGTTGTTACAGACCCGTAACGTTCCGGAACCGTGTGCGCTTGAACCCGGTTGTCGCCAACAGGAACAGCCGAAGCGGTCATAAGCGTATATCCGATTCCCGCGCGCACGCAACTTAACATTGTCTCCAATGTGCTCACCTCGACAATGTTGGCTGGCGGCAGCCCCTCGCTGCGAAGCCAATCCTCGCTTGCCGACCGTAAAGGGCACCCTTTCGGGAATACGACCCATGCTGCGTTTGAATGGTCAGGGGCTGCGCCGGCTGCAGACAACAGAACGACCTCTTCCCGTATCTCATGAGCAACGTGTAGAGCCGACAAATCGAATTCGCCGGAGAGAAACGCTCCATCCAACTGGTAATTTAACACCTTTTCGTAATTTTGCGGCGATGTCCCGGTGACCAGCGACAAGGCGACTCCGGGATACTTATGCTGAAACTCGCTCAAGGCGCTTATAAAAGGTTCGGACGAAGCCATCGTCTCCACAACGCCGATTTCGAGCGGTCCGGAAGGGTAATCGGGTCCCTTAATGGCTTTCGTCATCTCTTCGACGGTACGAAGAATGTCTGTTGAATATTTATGAAAGAGGAGTCCTTTTTCGGTCGGTGTTACCCCTTTCGGATTCCTGACAAAAAGCTGTGTTTCAAGTTCGGACTCAAGTTTGCGAACCCGCGCTGTAATGTTCGATTGGACGTAATCCAGCTTTTCAGCCGCTCGCGTTATACTCCCCTCTTCTACAATCGCCTTAAATATTTTAAAGTCTATGATCTCCATCCTGCCCCCAAAGTATAAACCCATCATTGGAATTGATGGGATAATCATTTCCATTCATTTTACTATATAGGAAAGATTAAATACAATATTCTTAGAAATACGAATCGCGATTAAACAGGGGGGGATTGCAGCCGAACACGGGAATCTGCTCGGAAGGAATGGCTTGCGGCACTGAGGTTGCAAGTAAGATTTAAACTTGTTAAATTTCATTGAATGAAAGGATGAAGATCCATGTTATTTGAGCAAGTACACACCCAACCGGATCCTTACGCGCCGTTTCTTATTTCCCAAGCTATTAAGACGAATGGGCTGGTATTCGTTTCGGGCCAGGCAGCCATTGGCGATGACGGAGAGCTCGTTGGAGTCGGCGATTTCGACAAACAAGCGGATCAAGCCTTTCGAAATTTGGAGCGTGTACTCAAGGCATCCGGATCTGGCTTGGACCGAGTCGTAAAGGTCACCATCTATTTAACGTCAATGTCGAACTTTGACAAGATCGTCGAACTTCGGCGTAAATGGTGGTCACAACCCTATCCTGCAGACACCATCGTGGAGGTAAGCTCGCTCTATTCATCTGATGCCATGATCGAGATTGACGCTATCGCGCTCGCCGAATAAACCTATCATCAAACCACCGGCAAATCATAAAACACACCATTCGCAAGGAGCGAGAACATGTTGACAAATAACGAATTGTTGCAGCCTGTTCGAATCGAGGGATGGCATCTTCGGACGAAAATCGTGATGGCGCCGATGACGCGCGGATTTGCGGATGATGCCGAAGGAACGGTCGGAGAAGATGTCGTCGCCTACTATCGACAGCGCGCAGAAAACGGAATCGGCCTAATTATCACGGAGGGCATAACGCCCTCCCCTCGTGGAAAGGGAACCTTCGGAGTACCCGGATTATATACTAAGGATCAAGTAAACGCTTGGCGAAAGGTAACAGATGCCGTCCATTTACCTGGAGGCACGATTGTCGCGCAGCTATGGCATGTCGGGAGGTTGACCCATCCCGATCTAATTGGAGGTATCGCTCCTCAGGCACCGTCAGCATTGCGCGCGGAGGGTCTCGTACATCGGCTTCGGAAGCCCTATGGGACGCCTGTAGCGATGACGATCGCTGACATTCGAGAGGTTGTTCTTCAATATAAAGAGGCAGCGAAAAATGCTATCGAAGCAGGTTTTGACGGCGTCGAGATTCATGGCGCTCACGGATACTTAATCGATCAATTCGTCTCAGCCGTCACGAATCGCCGGACAGATCGTTATGGCGGCGAAAGAAAAAACCGCTTGATGCTCATGAAAGAAATACTCGGAGCCGTTGGCGAAGTTGCTGGCATGGATCGCGTCATTATTCGTTTCTCTGAAATTAAGGATGATCAGCCCAATTTCCGGTGGTCGGATCCCGAAGCGGAAATCGAGACCTTCCTCGAAATGTTTCGCGAGGTAGGTCTGCGGATCATTCATCCGTCTACCAATTCATTTTCACAGCCAATGTCAAACGGCCAAACGTTGCACGAACTCGTACGTAAACGCTGGGACGGCATCGTCATTGGCGTGGGTGGTCTAACCCCGAGCTTAGCTGCGGATGCAATCAGGGAAGGCGTGATTGATCTGGCCGCATTCGGTCGTCCATTACTGGCAAATGTTGATTTCGTTCAACGGTTGAGAAGGGGGCAATCGCTTGTCCCGTATGATCCGGCAATCCATTTGAAGCATCTGAGATAAGCCGGCCGTGGCTATCGTTGTTATGCGCTCTTGTCATTTTCGGGCCATTCTCTGCGCAGAGTATTCGCGGACACTTTACGGCAGGCGCTCACCAGCCCCCCGTTCGGGACTTTTACCCTAGAGATGACGCCCATGCTGGGCGTACACAAACAAGGAGCAGGCTTCGGCGCCTGCTCCTTTTGTAATCTTTTTAATCTCGTTCCCCGTTATAGTCTTAAAAAGACCACCGTTAGAATGAATGATTTGACCGTTAATCCATCCAAAATCCTCGATAGCATTCTTAACAATTCTGACGCCACCCACTTACTCCATTCGAAGCATACTTGACAACAACCTTATATGGCTTTATCTTAATATCAAGTATTAATACCTGGTACTAAATTTAGCGAAAGGTTGTGTATGCTTATGTCTATTTCCGTCCCGCTTCGTTCCCGTGCCGTCATTACAGCCATTGGCACCTATGTGCCGGATCGGGTGTTATCGAATGCCGACTTGGAGAAAATCGTCGATACGAGCGACGAATGGATTGTGCGCGTAACCGGCATGAGAGAACGCCGAATCGCGGCTGAAGACGAATACACAAGCGACCTCATATTCGCCGCTGTCCGCGATATGGTGCGCCGGTATTCGGTCGATCTTGCCGATGTCGATTATATATTGGTGGCGACGTCCACGCCGGATACGTTTTTCCCGAGCATGGCCGCAAGAGTGCAAGCCGAATTCGGCATCGCCCGCTGCGGCAGCGCGGACATCCAGGCGGCATGCGCCGGGTTGACGGCGGCCGTCCAATTGGCGAACGGTCTGCTGCTTTCGGGAGCTTTCCGCAAAATATTGGTCGTCGGCGCCGACGCATTATCCAAAGCGACGGATTATGCCGATCGCACCACCTGCGTTCTGTTCGGGGACGGCGCAGGAGCGCTGCTGCTCGAAGCCGCCGGGGAGGATGAAGGCTCTCTTATCGCCGTTTATGCGGAAACCGACGGTACCGGCGGCAAACATTTGTACCGCAGCAGCTTGTCCGGCCGCATCGGCGACGAGCCGATCAAGACGAACGGCATGATCGTGCAGAACGGAAGAGAAGTATACCGGTGGGCGACCAGCCGGGTAGCCGACGCCATTCAAGCTTTTATCAAGGCAAGCGGCCTGACGGCGGACCAAATCGACTGGTTCGTGCCGCACAGCGCGAACATCCGGATCATCGAGCATTTATGCGAGAAAACGGGCATCCCGATGGACCGGACGTTGACCAGCCTGGAGTACTACGGCAATACTTCCGCGGCTTCCATCCTGCTTGCCTTGGATGAAGGGGTAAAGAAAGGGAAGGTCGGCCCGGGTCAAACGGTGCTGCTGCACGGTTACGGCGGCGGGCTGATGCAAGCGGGAATTATCGTCAAATGGACGCTTCCCGCCTACAGCCCTTCCTCCTCGTAAGCTTTTTGATGGCCGGCTTCGAAGCCTGCCGCAAAGCCGGCGTTATAACCGGCATTGTATTGGGAGCTGCCGTTTTCCGGTTCCCGGCGCGGTTGCCGTTTGGCGCCGGGCGGAAGACGGCGCGCCGCTTTGCGTCTGCTCACCGTTTCCACCTTCGCGCGGATCGCTTTTCTTTTCTTTTTCATATCGACATATACCTTCCCGGCAGGCTGCATCGCTGTAGCTGCGGGTTCAGCCACGGTTTTACGGGCCGTCCCTGCAGCATAACTCCGCTTTTTAATTTCAACCCCGTCACCGATTCCGTCAATGCGGCTTGCAGCTCGGCCAGCCGGCTGACATTTTCCCCGATGAGGCGGGCCGTCTCCTCCGAATGATCGGCAATATCGGCCACGCTCTCCAGAATTCGGGCCAGCGCATGCTGGCTTTTGGCAATGGAAGCGATAAACTCGAGCTTAATTTGCCGCTCTTCACGGAATCGACTGTACTCGATCGTTCTTTCCATCGTTTCAGCCCAGCCTTCTTCTTCTGCCCATGGAGAAAGAATCGCTGTCGTTCTCGTCGTCCGTCTGCAGAACCGCTCTCAGCATTGCCACCATGCTCTGATTGTATTTCGCAATCCCTTCGATCATCTCGACGACCTGATCGTGGACTTGCACGGATTGCCGCAGCTGCTGTTCGTTCTCGTCAAAGGCGTCGAAGGACACATGCTTGCAAATCCAGTTTCTTGCTTTTTCCGCTTCCAACGCTTTCGCTTCCAAAATAATCGCCATGTTCCATTGCATGTTGGCGGAAGCTCCGAGCATTTTCAAATAAGCGTTCTCCCGGCTCATCGGCACTCTCCTTTCGACTAACCTTCTCCTGCCTCCCTGGACCGGCTTAGCAGACAGGGCTATTTATTCATCCTCGGATTCGCCAGGGTAAAGATCCCTTATGATATGCTGCGTATGAACGGCCAAAATTTCTTGCAAATCGGCGAGGCTCGATAAATAGGAAATGACGCTTTGAGTCAGCATCTGGGCATTGTCCATCAATTCGAGCGGTCCGCCCAAATCCGGCTGCACGTCCGGCAATGCCTGTATTAATTCGGACATTTTAAGCGTGACGTCGCGCTTTGCTTCCAGCATGCGGGCAAGATGTGTATGCGAATGAGCCATGTGCTCGATAATTTCGGTAATAAGTTGCTGCTGCATCCGGTTCCCTCCTTCATGCTGTTAGTAGCATATGCGCGCTTTTCCCGGCTGATACTTGCTTACGTTCCGCCTACAACGACCCGTGGACGGAAGCCGGCGGTATGATCGGGAGCCCTTCCGGCAACTCCGCTATGAAGTCCTCCGTCCACGGAACTTCGGGCTTCCCGTCAAGCCCCCATGCCTGCGATGCCGCATCGGACAATATCCTGCGCCTGATCCCGTATTCGAGGTAATAAGCGACGCCGTCAGGAGCTAACGTCTTCAGCCCGTGCGGCGCATAATCGCCGGCGCGCTGAGATCCGAACTCAACCGCCGCGATCGGATGGCCCCGCTCCCATCGGCGCAAATCGGCGTTGGACACTGTCGCGACCGGAAGAGGGCATTCGCCTTCTATCGGGCGCCGTCTGTTCCGGTCGATCCCATACACGGTCCGGCCGATGCCTTTCACGGCGACGCCTTGCGGGTAAAAGGCCGATTCGCCCTTCGGTTCCGCTTCATCATCGGACGGCCGGCCCGACACGTTGCGGACATCGCTTTGTATATAATGAAGAAGCTCGTTCGGGTTTTTCCATTTATTCATAAAACGAAGCATATTTGCGGTTGCCGCCTCCGCATCGCCTTCGCCGAATCCGCCGCTTTCCCCAGCCGGCATCAAGCGGACGTCCGCATCATTGGCAATGAGCAGCTTTCGGCCTTGCAGCCTGGCCCGAATGCAATAATCCTCGACGTCGAAGCTGCCTGCGTCGAATCTTTCGTCCCAATACCCGGTCTTCTCCCACAATTCCCTTCTGAACACGATGCAGAAGCTCCCCAAACTGTCCGCTCCGATCCACGCGGAACCGCCGGAGGATATGCCGGTCCCCCCTTCCCGGGCCGACTCGCCGCCCGCTCCGGGTCGCTGGACGCTTTCCCTCGTATTCGGGGCGGGACCTGCCATCCCGACCCGTTCGTCGGACATTAAAGCGTTAAGCAAAGCGGCAAGCCAACCTTCCTTTACCGACGAACGGCTATCCAGAACGGCGATCGTCGTCCCTTTCGCCATCTTTAGTCCTTCGTTGACGGCCGCCGCCCGGCCGCTGCCTTTCTCCAGCCTTTTACAGCGGATTTGCCCCGCCAAGCGCTCCAAGTACAAATCCGTTCCGTCCTCGGAGCCCGCGTCTACGACGATGATTTCATAAGGCAAATCGGTATGGTCCCATATGCCGTTTAAGCATCGCTCCAGCTCTTTCCGTTGATTGCGGGCAGGAATCACGATGCTTGTACCGTCATAATGAATCGAATAGCTTCCAAACCCGGCCGCTTCGCCTTGCGCATATCCGTCCCGGTAACCCGCCCGGTAGCCGAGAGCTTCCTGCGGAAGTACGCGAGACGTTTTCCGCTTAGGCGCCGGACGCCGGACGTGCCGTTTTGTCCGTATCATCCATCCCTCTCCTATCTGCCGCAAAATAATGAGCGTCCCCCCGGTAAGCCGATGCGAAGAGATAAACAGTATAGTATATGTAAGCGCATCGGTTCCGCATTGGACATTTGTCTAGAAAGAAGATGCGCCCGAAAAAAAAGGAAGCCGCTCCCATGAGGACGATCCTCCATGAAAGCGGCATGCCGGCTTGTTTTATATGCTATCTTCTATCTTCCCATGGCAATCCAGTTGACGACGCCCTGCAGCACATAACTCGACTCCGGCCGCACCAGCACCAAAACGGCTTCTGAATTCGATTTCGTCGTAACGGTCGCATAGCAGGCAGGATGATCGGTCACTGCAACAATCGAATACCTAGTGTCCGCAAAAGGCGTTTCGAATACAACCTTTATTTCGGTATACTCTTCTTCTTGGGCGAAACGATAAAGCTGAAGGCCATACGCCTGCTTAACGGCGGCATTGCCTTGCGCGGTTCCGGCCGGGGCGGCGTTTGGCTCATGTGTCGCTTCGGCGGGTTTGGATTCGGATTCGTCTTTGAACGGTCTAACGGCAGCGCTGTCTTCACCCTTCAGCGCAGCGATCGTTTCGGGCGCCAATTTATCCAGCGTAATGGAGCATTCCGCCAGATGGACGGATTGAACCGATGCTTCCGTCAAGTGGGCGGGCTGAATCGACGCTTCCGCCAAATGCGCGGATTGAATCGACCCTTCGGCCAAATGCGCGGATTGAATCGACCCTTCGGCCAAATGGTAGCCGGTCACCGCGCCTTCGCCGATATGCTGTTCCATGACCGCGCCGGCGCTCAAATGGTCGCTGCGTACGGACGAGGCCGCGATATGCCCGCTTTGGACGCTGCTTGTCGCCAAATGTCCGCTCGTCACGGAGCCTTCCGCCAGATGCACGGAACATACCGAACCTGACGCCAAATGTTTGCTTTCGACAGAAGAAGACGCAAGATGCTTGCTGTTAACGGCTTCAAAGGCGATTTGTTCTTCCCCGACGGAGCTTTTCGCCAAATGCACGGTTTGAATAGACGCCTCGGCCAGATGATAGCCGTTGACCGCGCCTTTGCCGATATGCTGCTCGGTAACCGCTTCTGCGCTCAAATGTTCGCTGCGCACCAGCTCCGGCTCCAGATGAATGCCGCGCACCGCCGACGCCGCGATATGCCCGCTCTGAACGCTGCTTGACGCCAAATGTTCGCCGCTTACCGCCCCGGCGCTCAAATGCTCGCTGCGCACCAGCTCCGGCTCCAGATGGATGCTGCGAACGGCCGAGGCCGCGATATGCCCGCTTCGAACGCTGCTCGCTTCCAAATGATCGCTTGTGACGGAGGACGGCGCCAAATGAACGGAGCATACCGAATCGACCGCCAGATGTTTGCTTTCAACCGAAGAAGGCGCAAGATGCTTGCTATTAACGGCTTCAAAGTCGATATGCTCTCCGCGGACGGAGATTTCGGCCAGATGAACGGATTGAACCGAAGCTTCGGCCAGATGATAGCCGTTGACCGCGCCTTCGCCGATATGCTGTTCCATGACCGCGCCGGGAATCAAGTGCTCGGCGTTCACCGCATAAGCCGCAATATGTTCGGCTTCGACAGCCCCCGCCCCCAGGCGCGATGCGCTAACGCTGCCCGGAGCCAGCTTCTCGGACGTGATGCCGGCATCCGCAATCTTCGCGGCGGTCACACTGCCGGCGGCCAGCTTGGCGCCCGTCACCGCGCCGTCCTGCAGCTTGCCCGCGCCGATCGATTCGTCCGCTACAGCAGCTTCCGTGACGCTGCCCGGAGCCAGCTTCGACGCGGTAATGGCGGCATCCGCCACATGCTCCTCGTTTACGCTTCGCTCCAGGAGCTGTTCGCTCCCCACGCTGCGTTCGGCCAGATGCTTCGTCTCGATGGATTTCGCTTTAAGCTTGTTGCCGGATATGCTGCCGTCGGCGATTTTGTCGAGGAAGGCCCCGTCTCCTGCAAAATGGGACAGCGACAGCGAGCCTTTGCGGATATGGTAGCCTTGAATGGATTCCGGCTTCAAATGTTTGCCCGCGATCGTTTCCAATTGAAGATGCTCTCCGGTTACGCTTTCCGAAGCGAGCTTATTCGCGGTGACCGCTCCATTCTGCAGCGCCTCTTCCGAAACCGAACCGCGCGTCAAATGGGCAGCCTCCACCGAGCCTTTCTGCAGCTTCGCCGAACTTACCGAATCTTCCGCCAGCTTGTTTTCCGTTACGGCTCCCGTCCGCAAATGCGCTTCGCCGACGGCGTCCGGCGCAATAACGCTGCCGTTGACCGAGCAAGGCTGCATATGCTCTTCTCCGACGCTGCCCGGAGCCAGCTTCTCCCCGGTTACGGCGGCCGCGGCAATATGAGCTTCTCGAACCGCGCCTTCGCTCAAATGAATGCCGTGCACCAGCCGTTCCGTCAAGTGCCTGCTGTTGATCGCTTCGTTGCCGATGTGTTTCGCGAGCACGGCTCCTGCGGCCAACTTATCGGAGTCTATGGCTTCGTCCGCAATCGAGTCGCTTCCGATGACGTTTCCGGCCAAATGTCTGTATTCGATGATGCCGTTCTGCAAATGTCCGCCGTTGATCGCAAACGGTTGAATGTGTTGTTCTGCAACGGAATCGAGTCCGAGATGCTCCGGCCCGATCGTGCCGGGCATAATTTTCTCGCCGGTGACGCTGCTGTTCGCAAGCTTCGCCGCGGTTACGCTCATATCGGACAACTTATCGGTCGATACCGATTCCGGGGAAAGCTTCAACGAAGTGATCACATAGTCGGCCAAATGATGCGACGAAACGGCCCCTGCGCCGAGATGGCGCTCGGTCACCGCGCCGAATGCGAGCTTCTCGCTTTTGACGGCACGGTCCTGCAGCTTGGAAGCGCCGATGCTTTCGTCTGCAAGATGCCTCTCCTCGATCGCTCCCGCTACGATATGATAGCCGCTTACCGTTTCCGGCGAAATCGCCTCTCCCGTTACTGCCCCTTGCGACAAGTGATAGGTCCGCACCGCTTCAGGCCCGATATGGCGGAAAACGACCGCCTCGTCCTTCAAATGCTTGGAACCGACGGAGCCGTCGGCCAGCCGGGTACCCGTCACAGCCCCTTTGGCCAACTTGCTTTCGGTTACCGATTCGTCGATAAGCTGGCCGTTTCCGACGGATGCCGGAGCGATATGCGCATGTTGAACCGACTTAGACGCCAGCTTCTCGCCGGTTACGCTGCCGCCCTTCAGGTGAAGCTCGCCGACGGAATCCGCCTGCAATTGGCTGCCTGATATCGCATTTGGAGCGATATGTTTGCCCTGAATTTGCGAAAGGCCTATTTTATCCGACGTTACGCTTGAGTGGCCCAGATGGGAGTTTTGCACGGCTTCTTCGGACAATTTCGACGCCGTCACGCTTTGATCGGCCAGCTTCGAGGACGTGACGGCCTGATCCACCAGCTTAATGGTGGAGACGGACTGGTCGGACAGCTTTGTTGATGTAATAGACTGCGGAGAGAGATGGCTTCCCGTTATTTGCTCCTCGGCGATATGACGGCTTAGCACGGCCCCTTGCCGGATGTGCTCTTGGGTGACGGCTCCCTTGGACAGCCGGCTTTCGTCGACCGATTCCGCTTTGAGCTCCCTTGTGCCGATTGCCTCTTCCATTAAGTGGCTGCCGCTTATTTCTCCGGGAGCGATATGCTTTCCCAGCAGCGACCCCGGAGCGACATGGTCGGAAAGCAGCGCTCCCGGCTTCAGATGACCCGAGCCGATCGATTCGGGGGCGATCTTTTCCCCGTTTACCGCGCCGTCCCGAAGCTTGGAGCGGGTAACCGCGCCGTCCGCCAGCTTTGTGCTGTTGACGCTGTCGTTAGCCAAATTTTCCGTTCGGACGGCGCCGCTTTTTATTTTCTCCGAAGTAACCGCTTGATCGGCAAGCAGCTCCGCAGTCAAAAAAGCGGGCTTCAAATGCCTCGCTTCGATCGATCCCTCCGCGATTTTATGCGAACCGATCGTCCGGTCGGCCAGCTTATCCGACGTAATGCTGTTGTCCTGCAATTTCTGGCCGCCGATTGAATGGTCCAAAATTTTGTCGCCGGTAATGGCGTTGTTGGCCAGATGCTCCGACTTGACCGATTCGTTCGCCAGCTTGGTCGTCGTAATAGCCCCGTCCGAAATATGAATGCTTTGCACCGCATAGTCGGATAAAGCTTCCCGGTCCACGCTCCCGCGCTTCAGCTTGGAGCCGTCGACCGAGCCCGGAGCAAGCTTCTCGGACGTAACCGATCCGTTTACGAGGTCATCCGTATAAATAAACGGCGCGGATCCGGCCTCCTCCTTCCGTTCCTGCACTTTCTCCATTTTGTCTTGAAGGGAATATACGAACGCAGAAGGTTCTTCGCCGGAGTCGGACGGCAGGAAGAGCTCCGGCTCCTCCGCTTGGTTGCCGGACGCATGAGCCTTGATCCGAAAGCCGGCGCCGCCCGGGCTGTCCTTCGTATTTACGGTTGCCCCCTCCTCCGGCGACTCCGGGTCCAGCAGAAGCATGTCTGCAGAATCGTGTATGGCTTCTGGCGCGGATTCCGCTTCGGGTGCAGGTATGTCTGCAGGACCAAGCACGGGTGAAGGCGCTTGTATATGCAAGGGAGCGGGGGCGGCCGTTACCGAGTTGATTGTAACCCGTTTCTCCCTTTCGCCCGGCTCCGCCGGAGCGTGAACTTGCGACAATGCCGCTTTTTTTTGAACTGTTTTTTTGCTGTTTAATTCATCAAGCCAGCTTAACTCGGAAGCGTTCGGATTATCGACATAAAAAAGCGGTCTTCGCCCTTTAGGGCTTCTCGGTTTTCTGCTTTTTGCCATTGCCCTCTCCTTCTTCCCGTTGAAATGTCATAGGCAATATATGCAATCACCTATAGGCCGGCTACTGGGAGTTCGAGCAGCGAAGAAACGAATCGTTAATTTTAATGATTGGAATATATAACCATTATTAATAACATTAGTGCATTCACGTTAATTTCAGTTATTTTTTATATGATATTCAGTCGCCTTTCATAAACCGTTGCTATTCTTTATCCATGGCAATCGCAATTGCCAATAAAACAAACCTATCTAGGAGGAATAAAATGATGAAAAAAGCAAAAAGCGTGAAACGGGCAGCGGCAGCTTCGATGGCGGCGGCGGTACTAACGATGACTCTTTCGGCTAACGCGTTTGCAGCCGTGAACACTTTGGCATCGCAGCAGGATATCGTCATGAAAATCGGCCAATCGAAAGCCTATGTCGGCTCCAAAGAGGTGACGGCGGCAACAGCCCCGGTGCTGATCGACAACAATACTTACGTGCCGCTTCGGTTCGTAAGCGAAAACTTCGGCGCGGACGTTTCCTACGATGCCGCCGCCAAAACGGTAACGATTAAGGTCGACGGTCAAACATATACCGTTAAAGTCGGGGAAAGCGAAGCAAAATCGAAAGACGGGGACAAAATTAAACTCGGAGCCAAGGTTCAACTGAAAAACGGTTCCGTCCTCGTGCCGATGCGCGGCATTGCCGAAAACGTTCTGGGCAAGCACGTCGCTTACAAAGACGGCCTGATCTACATCTCCGAAGACAAGAAGGAGCTGGACGACGAAACCGTCAGCGAATGGAACGGCAAATGGAACGGCACACAAGTGCAAAAAGAACCGCAATCCTCCGGCAACGCAAGCAAAACGGGAAGCAACAAGAAAAACTAACGAGCATGTCGAAGGACATAATTCGAAGCCCATAACAAGAAGCTCTCCTCTCGCCGGCTTCGGCGGAAGGAGAGCTTCTTGCTTTTTGGCGCTTTTTATTTATTCGGGACTTCCGATCGTTATCGGCTCTTCGACAGCAAATAGAGGAAATACGGCGCGCCGATGACGGCAACGACAAGGCCGGTCGGAAAATCGCCGAGATTGCGGGATATCGTATCCGCCGCCATGACGATCAGCCCGCCCGCCAGCGCCGACGCCGGAATCAGCTGCTGATGGTTCGGACCGACGAGCCGGCGCGCCAAATGCGGACCGATCAGGCCGACGAAACTGATGCCTCCGCCTACGGCCGTACAGGCGCCGGCCAATCCAACGGCGGCGGCAAGCAGCAGAAGCCGGTCTTTCCCGACAGGCGATCCCAGCCCCGTGGCCAGCTGATCGCCCAAATTCATCACGTTCAGCACGCGGGCCTTGAAGACAATAAACGGAACCAGCACGATAAACCACGGCAGGAAAGCGAGCACGTAAGTCCAGCTCGTGCCGCTGATGCTGCCCGCCATCCAAACCTGGATTTGCTGGTACTCTTCGGGATTGATGCGCAGCGTCAGAATTAGAATTAAAGCGTTTATCCCTTGCGCGATCGCGACTCCGGCGAGCACCATCCGCGTCGGCAGAACGCCGTGATGTCTCTTGAACGACAAGCCGTAGATGACGGCCGCCGCGGCAAACGATCCGATAAAAGCGATAACCGGCCGGGTCAGTACGGAATTCGTCACATCCAGATGAATAAAGCTGATGTACAGCACGATCATCAGATTTGCCCCGGAATTGATGCCAAGCAGCCCGGGATCCGCGAGCGGATTTCTCGACACGCTTTGCAGAATGGCTCCCGACAGGGCAAAGCCCGCTCCGATGAGCACCGAGATGACGATGCGCGGCAAACGGAATTCGAACAGGACAAGCTCGTTTTTGTCCGTTCCGAGCCCGATCAGCGTGCGCAGCACGTCGAGCGGCGACAGCCGCATATGGCCCGTGTTCATGCTGACGATAAACGTAATCACGATAAGCGCGGCAAGCGCGAATAGAACGACGGCCGCTTTTTTGCGTCTGGACGCTTCTGTAATGGTCATGCTACAGCTCCCCCTTCTGCTTGCGCGCAATATAAAGGAGGAACGGCACGCCGACCACGGCGATCAGAACGCCGACCGGCGTTTCGGACGGCGGGTTGACGAGCCTTGCGACCGTATCCGCTCCGGTCAAGAGCAGGCCGCCGAGCAGCGCCGAGCACGGAATGATCCAGCGGTAGTCGACGCCGACCAGATAACGGGCGATATGCGGCACAAGAAGGCCGACGAAAGCGATCGGCCCGGCGATCGATACGCCCGCTCCCGCAAGAACGAGAACGATCGCGAGTCCAACGATCTTGATCCATACCGTTTTTTGCCCCAAGGATACGGCAACGTCGTCGCCCAAGCTAAGCAGCGTAATCGACCGGGAGATGACGATCGCCCCGATCATGGCGGCAATCATCCACGGGCCGACGACGGCAAGCTGCTTCCAATTCGTACCCGCAACGCCGCCCGCCTGCCAGAAGGCGACCTGCTGGCCGATCTTAAACGATATTTCGATGCCTTGGCTAACGGCAACGAACAACGCGCTCACCGCCGCGCCCGCAAGCGTCAGCCGAATCGGCGTCAAGCCGCCTTTTGCGAGCGATCCGGTCCCGTAAACGAGCAGCGCGCCGAGCGCCGCGCCCAGGAAACACATAAACATCGTGAACATATAATTGCCGGGCATAAAAGCCATGCATAATGCGAGCGCAAGACCCGCGCCCGCGTTCAGGCCGAGCAGCCCCGAATCGGCGAGCGGATTGCGGGTCATCCCCTGCATGATCGCTCCGGCCACGGCAAGACCCGCGCCGATCAGGACGGCGGCGACGGTTCGCGGCAGCCGCAGCTCCTGGATCACCACATGCTGCTGAACGCCCGGATTAAACCGGAATACGGCTTCCCATACGGTGCCGAAGCGAATATCGGCGGCGCCTAACGAGATGGATCCGGCGATGGCGAGCACCAGCGCTGCGGCGCCAAGCAGCAGCACGAAAGCGGCCGCAGCCGGCCGGGTTTTGGCTTTCGCGCCGGATGCGGGATGACGTTCTGAAGCCATATGTAACAACCTTTCTGTTCGTCCCTCGACATGATAACGATTCTCATTAACAAATCATAGCATGCCGCGAAAGGTTATTCAATCGTTTTTTGCAGCGACCGCGAAACGGTCGGGAGCGAAGGCGGATATGGGGCCGGGCGGCTTCTCCCGGAGCAAATCCGCCACAATGCGCGCGGTCGCCGGGCTTAGCAATATGCCGTTGCGGTAATGGCCCGCCGCCATCACGATATCGCCCGTCCCGCTTACCGGCCCGATAAGCGGCAACCCGTCCGGGGCGACCGGACGAAGGCCGGCCCAGCGGGACGCCGTCTCCTTGCCGCTCAGGAAAGGAAGCGTGCGCTCCCCGCTTCGGATAAGCCGGTTAATGCCGCGCTCCGTGACCGACGTGTCGAAGCCGGCGGCGTCTTCGGATGCGCCGCATACGAGCCGGTTGTTTTGTTTGCCGACCCAATACGCCTGATTGGAAAATACGATATGCCGGACTTGACCGAACGGCACCTCGAAGGAGCAGATTTGGCCGCGGACCGGCTGCACCGGAAACGGTATGCCGAGCCACCGCTCGTACAGTCCCGTCCATGCCCCGGCGCATATGACGGCTTTGTCAGCGACAAGCGGTTCCGGGAGCCGTTCGCACCGCGCCTCGATGCCGCCGCCCGGCAGCCGCGTCAAGCCGACCGGCGCTCCGGCATGGTCGGCGATCCGCACGCCCAATCTGCGGCACGCCTTCTCCAGCGCGCGCACAAGCTTGGGCGCGTACACGTGGCTTTCCCCCGGTATGTAGACGGCTGCCGGAATGCTGTCCGCAAGCGCAGGTTCGAGCTTCCGAAGCGCTTCTCCCTCGACGAGCTCGGCGCTTGCGCCCCAATCGTTCTGCCATGAGATGCGGGAGAGTGCGTGCAGCAAGTCCGTTTCGCCGTTCAACAGGGTAAGGCTGCCGCTTCGGACCCATTCCGCCCTCTCCCCCGACGCCTCCTCCACTTCGGCAATCCAGTCGGGATAACAGTTTAAGCTCGCCAGGCAAAGCTGGAAAAAAGCGTCCGGCTGGTCCGTATTCTCGGAAAAGGCCGCAAGCATCCCCGCCGCCGCTCCGGAGGCTTGCCCGCCGCAAGCGGCGGGTTCGGCGACCGTGACCTGCATGCCCTCGGCCGCGGCCCGGAACGCGCACGACAAGCCGATAATGCCGCCGCCGAGCACAAGGACCGTCTGCGCCGTCATGGCTCGCCCTCGCGGGACGCGCCCGAAGAGAATAAAGAGCCTTGCAGGTCGCTGCTTGCCGAGGCGTACGGTTTCCTCGGAATGCGACCGGCATGGTAGCCGAGCCGGCCGGCTTCGATAGCCAGCTTCATCGCCCTCGCCATCATCGCCGGATGCTTCGCTTTCGCCACCGGCGTATTCGCCAATATGCCGGAAGCGCCAAGCTCCATCGCCTCGGCGGCGTCCTTGGGAGACCCGATTCCGGCGTCGACGATCACCGGCACGTTCGCTTCTTCGGCGATCAGCCCGATATTATACGGATTCAGCAGTCCAAGCCCTGTGCCGATCGGCGATCCGCCGGGCATGACGGCCGCCGCTCCCGCTTCCTCCAGCCGCTTGCACAAGATGGGATCGTCCGACGTATAAGCGAATACGGCGAAACCATCCTTGGCAAGCCGCTCCGTTGCTCGCAGCGTTTCGATCGGATCGGGGAGCAAGTAACGGGGATTTACGCTGATTTCGACCTTAATCCAATTCCCCATCCCCGCAGCTCTGGCCAAGCTTGCGATCCGCACCGCCTCGTCGGCCGTTTGCGAGCCCGACGTATTCGGCAAATACCGGAGCGGCTTATCCTCCAAGTGCTGAAGCAGCGAATCGTCTTCGGCCCGGTCGAGATCGACGCGGCGGATCGCAAACGTCACCACTTCGGCTTCCGACGCTTCCAGCGCCTGCCTTAGGGCAAGCGGATTCGGAAAACGGCCCGTTCCGAGAAAAAACCGGGATTTCAGGCTAACGTCTCCGATGCGCAGCGGATCGTTGTACATGTTGTTCACTTTACAATCAGCCTCCTCCGACAAAATGGATAAGCTCCACCGACGCGCCTTCGCGGATCGGCGCTTCCGGCCAGACCGAACGATCGACGATGGCGCCGTCGAGCTCGACAAGCAGCCTTTTCCCTTGCTGCCCGAGCTGGAGCACCAGCTCTTCCACCGTGGCGGCGGCCACGGTCCGTTCGGCGCCGTTCAACTGGATTCGCCGAACTGCCGCGCCGCCATGCTCCCCGGCAGCCGTTAATTGCGCTTTGAACGCTTCGCAAACGCGCCGCGGATTATCGCTGCCGACGATGGCGGAGACGGCGCACAGCCGTGCCGCACCGGCGGCCAGCACCTCGGCCGCGTTCGCCGGCGTAATGCCGCCGATCGCGAAAAAAGGAATCCGGACGCCCGCCGCCGCTTCGCGGACGTAAGCTGTCGTCACGGCCTGCCGGCCGGGCTTCGTGCCGGTCGGATAAACGGGACCGACGCCGATATAGTCGGCTCCCGCCTCCTGCGCGGCCAGCGCCTGCCCGATGGAATGCGTCGATACGCCGACGATTTTATCCGGGCCGAGAAGCTCCCGCGCTTCCGCGAAGCCGCCGTCCTCCTGCCCGAGATGGACGCCGTCCGCATCCGCCAGCTTCGCGATGTCCGGATAGTCGTTGACGATAAGCGGCACGCCGAAATGCCGCGTCAACTCTTTGAGCGACCGGGCTTTGCGCAGCAGCTCGTCTTTGTCGGCCGTTTTGTCGCGGAGCTGCACGATATCCGCCCCGCCTTGAAGCGCCTGCTCGATAACGTCCAGCATCGCCCGCCCCGGATGGTAGTTCTCGCCCGTGATGACGTACAGCCGGATGTTATCCCAGTTCCAATTCCCCATGAATCGATCGTCTCCCCTCTATCCGCATGGTTCCGCCGGCGTTCCGGCGAAAATTTTATCCAAGTCGAGATATGCGCCGCACAGCGCCGCCGCCTCGCCCGCGTCCGTCGTGCCTTGAACGAGCACCCGCCCGTCCGGAAACAGGACAAGCCGCTGGCCGACCGGCAGCTCGGCCCGAAGCAAATAAGGATTGGCGGTCAGCCTGCAGCCCTTCCGTTCCAGTTCGGTCCGCGCCGCTTCAAGCGGCAGCGGCGCGGCGAGCGTAAGCTGCACCGTATCGCGCCCGCAAAGGGTAACCGCCTGCAGCGGAGCCGGCGCGCCGGAGCCGTTCGTCCGCCCGAACGCTCGCTCCGGCGCATATCCGGCGCTTGCCGCGGCTCCTCCGGACTGACGCATTGGCACCGTCCCCGCCGCATAACCTGCGGCTGCCGCGCCGCTGCCGGGCCGGCGGGCTTGCGCATCGCTCGCCGAACGTCCTTCGCCTTCCGCATGACCGGCGTTTGCCGGTCCGCCCGGCACGGGCGCCGCGGCCGTTGTCGCGCTGCGGCGCTCCGCTTCAAGCCGCTGCCCCCGCTCCGCCCCGCGGCCGGGACTGCAATGCGGGCAGCGCCCGTTCCCGGCGGGAAGCTGCGATTCCCGCAGCCGGAAGGGCCACAGGTCCGCGCTGATCCATGTGTTCCGCAGCGCGTCCTCGTTGCCGGTCAGCAGCTTCAGCGCTTCCGCCGCCTGCAGCGACGCGACCAGATCGACCGCCGGCGATATGACGCCGGCGGTGTCGCAAGTTTCGCCCTCCTCCGCCTCTTCTCCGCCGATGAGGCAGCGGAGACAGGCGGTGCGGCCGGGCAGAAGCGTCGCACACATGCCCGCCGAGCCCGTCACCCCGCCGTACAGCAGCGGGATGCCGCGCCTGAAGCATTCGTCCGACAGCAGCAGCCGCGTCGCCGCATTGTCCGTGCCGTCGAGCACGAGATCCGCACCGTCGATAAGCGGCCCGACCGTGCGGGAATTCACGTCCGTCACGTACGGCACGACGCTCACTTCGCCGTTAATGCGGCGAAGCTTTGCGGCCGCCGCGGCCGCCTTGGGCAAGGCCGCCTCGGCGTCGGACTCGTCGAACAGCATTTGCCGCTGCAAATTGCTCGGTTCGACATAATCGCGGTCGGCGAGCCGGATTTCCCCGACGCCGGCCCGCGTCAAATGCTGGGCGAGCGACGCGCCCAGCGCTCCCGCGCCGACGATGAGAACGGCGCTTTCGCCAAGCCGCCGCTGCCCGGCATGCCCGATCGGCGCAAAGCGGATTTGCCGCGAATATCGCTCATCCCCGTAACGGCGTCCGGCTTCACCCATAAATCGAGCTCCCCGACGCCTTAAACGCGGCCGACCGCTCCTTCATCCCTTCTTCGATCGCTTCGGCCGTATCCAGCCCTCTGCTTTCGGCGAAATCCCGGATATCCTGCGTAATCCGCATGCTGCAGAACTTCGGCCCGCACATCGAGCAGAAGTGGGCCGACTTGGCCGCTTCCGCCGGAAGCGTCTCGTCGTGATACGCCATCGCCCGCTCCGGATCGAGCGACAGGCGGAACTGATCATGCCAGCGGAACTCGAAGCGCGCCTTCGACAAAGCGTCGTCGCGCTCCCGCGCCCGCGGATGCCCTTTCGCCAAATCGGCGGCGTGGGCCGCGATTTTGTAGGCGATGACGCCTTCCTTCACGTCTTCCTTGTTCGGCAAGCCCAAATGCTCCTTCGGCGTAACGTAGCACAGCATCGCCGTGCCGAACCAGCCGATCATCGCCGCGCCGATCGCCGATGTAATATGGTCGTAACCGGGCGCGATATCGGTCGTAAGCGGGCCCAGCGTATAAAACGGAGCTTCGTTGCAGACCGCCGCCTGCCGGTCCATGTTTTCCTTGATCAGATGCATCGGGACGTGGCCGGGTCCTTCGATCATCACCTGCACGTCATGCCGCCAAGCGATTTGGGTCAATTCGCCCAGCGTATCCAGCTCGGCGAACTGCGCCTCGTCGTTGGCGTCGGCGATGGAACCCGGCCTAAGCCCGTCGCCCAGCGAGAAGGTGACGTCGTACGCCTTCATGATTTCGCAAATTTCTTCGAAATGGGTGTATAAGAAATTTTCCTTGTGATGCGCCAGGCACCAGGCCGCCATGATCGAACCGCCGCGGGATACGATTCCGGTCACCCGCTTGGCCGTCAGCGGGATGTACCTGAGCAGCACGCCGGCATGGATCGTAAAGTAGTCCACCCCTTGCTCCGCCTGCTCGATGAGCGTGTCGCGGAACACCTCCCAGCTCAAATTTTCCGCGACGCCGTTTACTTTCTCCAGCGCTTGGTAGATCGGCACCGTTCCGACCGGAACGGGGGAATTGCGGATGATCCACTCCCGCGTCGTATGGATGTTCCGTCCCGTGGACAAATCCATAATCGTATCCGCGCCCCAGCGGGTCGCCCACGTCATCTTCTCCACCTCTTCCTCGATGGAGGAGGCGACGGCGGAATTGCCGATGTTCGCGTTGATTTTCACGTGAAAAGCCTTTCCGATAATCATCGGCTCGCTTTCCGGATGGTTGATGTTCGCCGGGATGACCGCGCGTCCCGCCGCCACTTCGGAACGGACGAATTCGGGGCTCATCCCTTCGCGCAGCGCAATGAACTCCATCTCCGGCGTAACGATCCCTTGCCGCGCATAATGCAGCTGCGTCACGTTGCGGCCCTCGCGGGCGCGAAGCGGACGGCGGCTCAGCGGAAACAGCTCCGCGCCGCGGGCCCGCGCCGACTCCTCGGAAGCGAAGCCGTTATCCTCCGGACGAACGCTGCGGCCCTCGTAGCTTTCGGTATCCCCTCTTTCCGCAATCCACGCGGAGCGAAGCGCCGGCAGACCTTTCCGCACGTCCGCAACATAACTCTCGTCCGTATAAGGCCCGCTCGTATCGTACACGCGCACCGGCGCGTTCGCGCTCACGTTGCCGCTTCTGTCCTCCGTCTCGGACAACGCGATTTCGCGCATCGGCACGCGGATGTCGTCTCTCTCTCCGGTTACGTAAACTTTGCGGCTGCCCGGCAGCGGCGACATGTGAATAGACATAAAAAAACCTCCCGGCGGAAAATGAATTTTCCACTAGGAGGCCTCGTCAAGCCTGCGGCCGAAAGCGTACAGGCGAAAGCGTTGCCGGAGCGGCCGCGGGCGAATGGCGCCCGCTTCCTTGCAGCGCGGCTCTATCCCGCGCTTGCTGCGGCGAATCGTCTTCCCGGCAGACTGCTTGAAAGCAGCGCTGCTGTCTGTGACAATTCTCCGCTTCACCGGCTTTCCCGACGCGGCAACGGATTTGCCGGAACGCACGCCGCTTTTGCTTCTGACGGTTTCGTCCGGCAAAAATCGAAGCCGGTGCAAACCGCAAAACGAATCGGCGTATACATTCCGATATGGCAAAAAAGCCGTTCCCGCGAAGGAACGGCTGATAGACGACATCGTTCCCGCGAACAGGACCGAGTCGGCCCGTCGCGCACAGAACGGCAATATCGCATCATCCCACTTTCCTACGCTGGCATAACCCAGATCAGGTTCAAAGGGACCAAAGCCGAAGCTTTATCTCAGCCCTTGCGGGCGCCCCTAGTGGATTTATGGTAAAAACTATACATCCTCCTGCCAAGGGCTGTCAATAGAAAGCGGATGAAAAACGTCCTCGTGAAACACCTCGAGCCAACGCCTTGCGGTGTGAAGCCAAGTAAATTTTCTCTCGACGAGCGCTCTGCTGTTCATGCCCATCCAGTCGCGAAGCGGCTTGTCGCGCAGCAACAAATCCAGCCGCTCGAGCAGCTCTTCTTCGATGCGTTCGGGCCGAACGAGAAACCCCGTTTCGCCCGGAACGATAATTTCCTTCATTCCTCCCGCCTCCGTCGCCACGACGGGAACGCCCGACGCCATCGCCTCGACGTTGACCAAGCCAAACGCTTCCCGCCCGCCGGAAGGCACGACGGCGACGTCGGATACGAGAAACCAGTCCGGCACGTCCGAATGCGGCACATATGGGACGAACCGGACGTTGCCGGAGCTTCTGTGTCCGAGCCGGACAAGCTTTCTGGCGTACGCGGTAGTCCGGTGGGAGCCGTAAAACGGGCTGCCGACGACGACGACCAGCAGCTCGGGATGCCGCCTCGAAAGCTCGGGAGCGATGCGAAGCAGATGATGGACGCCTTTGAGCGGAATGAGGCGCCCGATAAACATGACGACTTTGCGGCCGGTCAGCCCTTTCAGCCGGCGCATATCCTCGCGTCTTCGCGCCCCTTCCTCGGAGTGCTGGGATACAAACCGGAGCGTATCCACGCCGGGGTATACGACCCGGATTTTGGCCGCCGCTTCCGGGGCTCTGCGGGCTACCTCGCTGCGGATAAATTCGCTGTTTACGATAATTTTGTCCGCCTTGCGCAAGCTTTGCTTCAGCTTGGCCGGCGATATATAACGCGGCCCGATAAAGGTCGTGGAATGCAAATTCAGCCAACACGGCTTGCCCGGGTGCATCCTTTTCAGGACGGGGATCATTTTCGGACGGTTTTCCACCTGGATCAGCGCCGGGGAGAACCTTTTGATCGCCATGCCCACCTTGCGCGCGTAGAGCGCTTTATCGGCTGCCGGAAACCGTTCGCAAACGATGTCGTTCACCCTGCTGATCTTGGACAGATAACGGCTTGACCGGCCGTATATGCGCGGCTCGACGTAAGGAGCGAGCAACGGGACGAACTTCTCGACGACACGTTCGACCGAGCTGCTTTTCGAGGAAGGAATCGGGTAGGATCCGGGCGTAACGAAGGCTACTTTCGTGGGCACCTGGAAGCCCTCCTAAAAGTTATTGACGGTACGCGGCATCGCTTCGGCGCCGCGCGCTCGGCTTCGGGAATATGGCGCCGTCAACGAATCCGTTAGGAGTAGCATACGCGATCCCGTGCCGGCCTGCTACCGGCATTCACCCTTCCCGCTTCGGGATTTCAGCCGATTCCGGACCGTCTTTCCGTTCCCAGCGAGGCCAGCAGCGACGAAGCAAGCAGGTAGAAGGACAAGTATGCCCCGCATAGGATAAATAACGGATTCAGCAGCACCATATGAACTTCGGTCATAAATACCGTCCGGTGCAAGATCGTGCGGACAATGGCGCCCGCCACGACCGTTAATGCGATAAATAAAGCCGCGGCCGCGATTTTGCCGCACCATGGACGCACGCGTGCGTCCTGCCGCCACCAGAACGCCAGCGCTCCCGCCCCCGCGGCATAACCAATGCCGATCAACAATTCGATCATACGATTCACCTCGTATCAAGCATTTGCCAAACGGACCTGATTTATCCACTCCGGCCGCTCGGATGCGGGTGCGGAGCGAGAAGAAGGCGGTTGATTTGCCCGCCCGGATATGGCACACTGTTTTGAGGTGCGCTTTCACGCGCTCCGCAGCACCGATCGCAAGAAAGGACGTGACGTACGGGCATGAATCGCTTTTTGCTCCGTTCGATGACGGAATTGAGCTCCCGCAAATGGATTTCAAGGCTTACGGGACGTTTCGCCAAGTCCAGGCAAAGCCGTATCTTTCTGGCCCGCTTCGTCAAGCTTTACGGCATTAATGTGGATGAAGCCGAAAAACCTTTTAAACAATACGAATCGTTGAACGAGTTTTTTACGCGCAGGCTGCAGGAAGGCGCAAGGCCGATCGACCATTCGGCCGACACGCTGACGAGCCCGGTCGACGCGCTCATTACGGGGATAGGCACTATCAAAGACGGCACGATCGTCAATGTAAAAGGGCAGGATTATACCGTAGACGAGCTGCTCAGCCATTCCCCGCGGATGGAAAATTACCGGAACGGCCGTTATATCGTTCTTTATTTAAGTCCTACCGACTATCACCGCATTCATGCGCCCGCAACCGGACGGATCGTCGAAAGGGAGCATATCGCGGGCAAAGTGTATCCGGTTAACGATTTCGGCATGCGCCACATGAGAGGCGTGCTGTCGCGCAACGAGCGGCTAATTACGTATATCCGCCTTAAGGAAGGCGAAGTGGCCGTCGTCAAGGTGGGCGCCATGAACGTAAGCAGCATCCGCTATACGGAGCCGCTTGCGGATACGGTGCAAAAAGGCGAGGAGCTTGCTTATTTCGAATTCGGCTCCACGGTCGTGCTGCTTACGCAGCAGGGCTTGTTCGTCCCCCGCCCCGACCTGAAGGAAGGCGTAAAGATCAAGATGGGAGAAGCGCTCGGCAAGCTTGGCGTTCAGCCGTCGGTATCCGGTGCGGCCGAATAGCGGGGCGTTGCGGCTTTCCCGCACGATTGACCGCGAACACCCCGTTTCGCCTGCCATACAAACGACGAATGGAACACGAACGAATCGAGGCATCCGGAAAGCGGCGCGCGGCCGCATTCGGGATGCCTCGTTTTTTTGATATCGGCTCTCATTCGATTACCGGATCTCGGAAGGGCTGCGCCCCGTATATTGCTTGAATTGCCGGCTGAAAAAAAAGATGTCCCGATACCCCAGAGCGTCCGCCACCTCCGTGACGTTCATTCCGCCGTAGGTGAGCAGATGCTGCGCCCGGTCGATGCGCGTGCGGATCATGTACGTCTGAACCGGCATGCCGATCAGCTCCTTGAATTTCATCGAGAAATATCTCGGCGAAAGCTGCGCCCTTGCCGCCAAATCCTCGACCCGGTGCGGCTTGCCCGGATTTTGTTTAATATAGTTGGCGATTTCGTGAATGGCCTCCGACAGCTGGTTGCTGCCCTTCTTTTCCACGGGCGCCTGCCGGTCTTCCCGAAGCAGGTGGATCATCATTTGCTTGAGCACGAGCTGGGCTTCCTCGTCGGCCGCGTACGTCGGCACCAGAAACAGCCTTACGTAACGTGCCAGCATATATTCGAAATCGACGGTATCCCCCAGCACGCGGTATCTCGCCGGTAAGTCACGCGCCTTCTCCTTCGTATCGAAATGGATATAAGTCAGAACGAGCGGCTTCTGCGGGTTGTGCGAGGCGATCGGATGATCGCCGGGCCGAAACAAAAAGCAGCTTCCTTTCCCGATGGCGTAAGTTTCGCCGTTCAATTCCAATTCGCCTTCGCCGCTCCACACATAAAACAAATCGTAGTTGGCGAGCGGCCTGTCCCTTTTCGCCCATTTCCAGGACGGCTCGCATACGATCTTTGCAGAAAAGGGAAGAAGTACAAACGAATCCGGCGATAAATGAAGCATACGAACCCTCCCATATCTATAAATTCTGTCGTTTCAGGACGATTCGTCCCCCTGCCGTCATCATACAATAGTGCAAACGGCTTCGCAATGAACGAGTATGTACATTTTTTCAATTTTTTTAGAAGCCGTAGTTTACGCCGTGTAAATAATGTTATAATAGCACCCGAGAGAAACGGCTACGCCTTCCTTGTCAAAGGACGAACCGTTTCGGCGTGAAATATAAGACGATGGGATACAAGCAAAACTTATAAATTCTTATATTTCGAAAAGACGGTTACGGCCGGTCAGGCCACAGCTTACATGCACATATGATTTTTCGGAAGGATGGAATGAAGTCCATGAACCCACTTGCCCAGCAGTTGAACGAGACAATCAACAATGAAAATCCGCATGTGTACGAAATGTTGTCCACGCTTGGAAAAGAAATGTTTTTCCCGAAGGAAGGCATTCTGAGCCAATCCGCCGAAGCCAAGGCGAAAGCGACGAAATACAACGCTACGATCGGCATCGCGACGGAGGGCGGCCAGCCGATGCATCTGAAGGTCATTCAGGATACGCTGAGCGCATATGCCCCGAAGGATCTTTATGAATACGCTCCACCTGCGGGCAAGCCGGAGCTTCGCGCCGCATGGCGCTCCAAAATGATCAAGGAAAATCCGGAGCTCGAAGGGAAAAGCTTCGGAAATCCGATCGCTACCAACGCGCTTACTCACGGACTTAGCATCGTTGCGGATCTGTTTGCGGATGCCGGCGATGCGATCGTGATTCCAAATAAAAACTGGGAAAACTATGAGCTTACGTTCGGCGTCCGCCGCGGCGCCGTTATCGTTGAATATCCGCTGTACAACGAACAAATGCGCTTCAACGGCGCCGGCCTGCGGGAAGCTTTGCTTGCGCAGAAGGGCAAAGGCAAAGCGATCGTCGTGCTGAACTTCCCGAACAACCCGACGGGCTATACGCCCGGTCCGCAGGAAGCGAGCGAGATCGTAGACGCTATCCGCGACGCCGCGGAAGCCGGGATCAACGTCGTGGCGGTTACGGACGACGCTTACTTCGGGCTGTTCTTCGAGGATTCGGTGCATGAATCGCTGTTCGGGAAGCTTGCGGAGCTTCATCCTCGCGTGCTGGCCGTCAAGGTGGACGGCGCCACGAAGGAAGAATACGTATGGGGCTTCCGGGTAGGCTTCATTACGTACGCTTCTCCATCGGCCAAAGTGCTTGCCGCGCTGGAGCAAAAAACGATGGGCATCATCCGCGCCACGATTTCGAGCGGTCCCCATCCGTCCCAAACGTTTGTGCTTCAAGCGCTTCAATCGCCGGAATTTGCCGAGCAAAAAGCGGAGAAATTCAATATTATGAAGCGCCGCGCCAATCGCGTCAAAGATTTGCTCGACAGCGGCAAGTACGGCGACACTTTGAAGTATTATCCGTTTAACTCCGGTTACTTCATGTGCCTGAAGTTGTCCGGCGTATCCGCGGAAGACGTGCGCGTCCGGCTGCTCGACCAATACGGCATCGGCACGATTGCGCTCGGCGAAACGGATCTGCGCGTCGCGTTCTCCTGCATCGAGGAAGAAGGGCTCGAAGAGCTGTTCGACACGATCGCGAAAGCGGTCCGGGAATTGTCCTGATTTCGTAAGCACGGATGGTCATAGGTTTGAAAAACAAAACGGCCCTGGCGTAAAGCGCAAGCTTTACGTCAGGGCCGTTTTGTTGGTCGCACCCCCATATGGCGGGCACCCACCTGGCGCATTTTTGCACCCCATAGGGCGCTTTCGCGCCGTTCCCATGCCCATATGGTGCATTTTTGCACCTCATGCGGCGCTTCGGCGCCATCCGGGCACCCACCTGGCGCATTTTTGCACCCCATAGGGCGCTTTCGCGCCGTTCCCATGCCCATATGGTGCATTTTTGCACCTCGTGCGGCGCTTCGGCGCCATCCGGGCACCCACCTGGTGCATTTTTGCACCTCGTGCGGCGCTTCGGCGCCGTTCCCGGCTGGCGCGCGTCCCGCCTTCCGCCGCGGCTAATCGTCATCCTCCGCTTCGCGCCTTAGCTTGCGGGACAAGCTTGCCGGGCGGATGATCCAAATGTAGCAGACCGCTGCAATTAGGGATGCGGCGGCGGCAGCGGCATAACCCGAAACGAGCAGCGTGACGCCAAGCGGCAGCCATAACAGCAAAGCGCAGACGAGAAGCGCGAGCCTGTCGACCCGAACGAGATCGGCCAGCCGTCTCGATTCCGGCAAAGGGTAAATATGGTGCCATACCGTATGGCGATGGGCTTGATGAAGAGCACCCAGCTGGAATCCGAATATTGCAACAAAAAGGATATACATTGCGGCAGCTCCCCAGCCGCCGAGCCACGCCGATTCCGCCAGCCAATAAAGGATGAGGCCAAGCAAGACGAGCAGCCGGAGCATAATGCCGGCCAGTTCCGTCCTTATAACCGTGAGCGCATACAAATACACGTATGTATTTTCATGCTTGTAGCGGACAAGCCGGATCAGCCACGAAAGATACGGTCTGGACGTAACGGGAGACGGAAGCGCCGGAACGTCGACAAAAAAGCTCATAAAACGGTAATGCCGGCTGCGGGTCGCCGTTTCCTCGGCAATAAGCCGCTCCCAAGGAATTTGGTGCCGGCGGGGCAAGCGATACAGCAGCGCCATGAGCGCCGCGACCAAAACAAGGAACAACGCGCCTTGCCAAGGCTCGGAAACGAGCGCCGCCGCCATAATGAGAGCAATGGCCAGCCAGCGCAGCGAGCGGAGAAGAAGCCTTATCCGCGGCCATGCGACTTGCCTTTCGCGCCACGCTCCCCACATGCTTAAAGCCTTGACCGCCGCCGCAATCAACGCGACCGCCGCGATGCCGGCCTTTCCCGGACCTTGCCGGTAGATCGGCGCATACAACAGCAGGAGGGCGCCCAGCAGCAGCGCCGTTTGAACGGCTGCGCGGCGGAAGGATCTGAAGATATAGACGTTCATCTCGGCCTCGCGGGGCATGAGAAAGACGATATCCGCGGCGGACAGCCATGTTCGAAGCGGGCTCCAGGCGACCGCGATCGTCAAAGCAAGGACGCCAACAGCCGTAACCGGAAAATCGGACGGGACGTCGCGCAGGAGCTGGAAGTAACGAATGGCGAACGTAATGACCAGAAACGACAAAACGAGAGACAAGCCGCTCTGCCCGACGTACCGGACGTAAGGCAGCATTTCCCGTCCGAAGCTTGCGGCTCTTCTGCGCCATAACGATTGAAGCGATCGTTCTTCCTCTCTCATTGCGGTTCCTCGGAAACTAATTTGTAGAACGATTCCTCCAGCGATCCGGCCCCTTTGTCCAATCCGGCCGCCTGCCTGATTTCCTCCAGCGTTCCTTGTGCCACGATCCGCCCCTGATGCAGCACGATGTAACGGTCGCAATAAGCTTCAACCGTCGCCAGAATATGAGAGCTCATCAAGATGGCCGAGCCGCGCCGCTTCACCTCGACGAGTCTTTCCAACAGCGATTTGATGCCAAGCGGATCGAGACCGAGAAACGGCTCGTCGATAATGTACAACGGCGGCTCGGCAAGCAGCGCGTTCATGATCATCACCTTCTGTTTCATCCCTTTGGACAGATGGGAGGCGAACGCCTTCAGCTTAGGTTTCATTTGAAACTGCTCCAGCAGCCTTTCCTTTCTCGCTTCGAAATCTTCCCGCTTTACGTCGTAGGCGATTCCCGTCAGCCTCAGATGCTCCTCGACCGTCAGCTCGTCGAACAGGATCGGCGTCTCCGGAACGTAAACGAACGCCGAACGATAGCGCTCCGCGTTTTCCTCCAGTTCGGCTCCCATTACTTTGACCTGCCCTTCTTGCGGCTTCATAAGCCCAAGAATGTGCTTGATCGTCGTGCTCTTGCCGGCTCCGTTCAAGCCGATCAGGCCGATCATCTCGCCGGCTTTTACTTCAAAAGTGACATTATGCAGGACAGGCTTGCGCGGACTGTAGCCCCCGCTTAATCCCGTCACCTGCAACACCGTTTCCATAACCGTTCACCTGCAATATTAAGAAGATATGGGATGGCTTCAAAAACAATTGCTCAACTTATATAGCATACCTAATCCAAACCCGAATATCAAAAAAATAGTCCCGGGACTGTTCGTCGCCGGAACTGTTTTCGCATGATGTTATTTTATCGTAATTTTCGTGACGGTCGAGTTTTCGCCTTCCAGCTCAACTTCCGTTCCTTTCGCAAGGTCGGACGCGTCGCCCTTAATCTTTACGTCGGAGCTGACGTTAAAGATGAGTACGGTTTCCGAATCGTCGTCGTCATCTTCCTGCACAATGGAGATCGCCGCCAATTTGCCGCTTGCGTTCAGCGTAATCGAGCTGATGACTCCGGTCTCTTCGAACGATTCGTCTTCCTCTTCGTTTTGATCTTCGTCCTCTTCATCGGCCGCTTCCGTCACTTCGATAAAGACGGCTTTGTTCTCGTAGGTACGAATAAACAGCTCATCGCCTTCTTCAAGAGCGCTTGCCTTTACTTTTTTCCCTTCGCGGAAAATAAAGGCATCGGATGCAAGCTCAAGCGTAAGCTCCGTGTCGTCGTCCTTGACGATCGTCATTTTGCCGTTTTTCGGCTCGGACTTCAGTTCGCCTTCGATGGCCGCAGCGTCATGATCCGGCAGCTCTTCGTCCGTGCGGTCGAGAAGGGCGGCCAGCTCGGCGCGGGTAACCGGCTGATTCGGGCGGAACGTATTGTCGTTGTAGCCGGTAATAATGCCTTTCTCAAGCGCTACGGCCACATAACCGACGGAACCGGCCGGAATCTTGTCCGCGTCCTTGAAGTCCAGCTTCGTGTTGCTTTTCTCCTTGGCTTCCTCCTCGAGACCAAGCGCTTTCACCAGCAGCGTCGTCGACCATAGGCGGGTAGCGTTGACCGCAGGATCGATCTTCGTTTCCGTTTCCGCGAACAGATCGTTCTCAAGCGCTACGGCAACGTAGCCTACCGCCCACGGATATTTCTTCTCGATCAGGTCGGCGTCCTTGAAGTTCAATTCCGTATCCATCGCGTCTTGCGCTTCGTCCTCAAGCTCCATGACCCGAACGGCCGCTACGATCGCTTCAATGCGGGAAATTTTTTGGTTAGGCTTGAAGGTGCCGTCTTCGTATCCGGTAAACACACCTTTGGAAGCGAGCCGCATGATGGATTCCGTGGCCCATTTCAATTCGGCTTCGTCTTCGAACTTCCAAGTCGCTTTATTGCCGTTGTTTTTCTCTTTTTCGCTGTTGCGGGATTCGTTGCCGCGGTCTTTATCGTCATGGCCGCCTTGCCCTCCTTGGGCGAAAGCCGCCGTGCCGCCGCCTGCCAGCACCAGCAATGCCATGGAAGACAAAGCCGTTTTTTTCAACATCTTATTATTCAACATAAAAAAAACCACCTCTCCTAAAACGATGTATAATCGAGCGCTGCGCTTGACCGGATAAATGAAGCCGTGTTTGCATCATTTTTCCTATGCCATAAGTTTCGCTGCAACCCGGTCCGTTTAGGAGGGTAGTTCATGAAATAAATATTCTTTAATGTTTCTCGGCGTTTTCGCGTTTCGCCTTCAGCCATTTCGGCGCGCCTTTATCTTTTTTGTTTTTTTCGCGAGCCGCCTTCGCTTTCGCGGACGGAACGCGGCCCGATCGGCTGCCTCCTGCCGCATGCTCTCCGGCTGCCGAAGCGCCGCTTCTGGTCCGCGCCTGCCGGGATGCCGCCTCCGGCTTCGTACCGTCAACGCGAATGGCTTGTGATCCGGCGCTGCCGGATTTAGCGTGACTGCCGGTTTCCATCGCGTTCGTCCCTCCATAAGCAGGGCCGCCGGTTTTGCCGGATTTGGCTCCGGCGTTCCGCAGTTTTGCGCCAGCCTGGCCGCTGCCGTCTCTGGCCTCTCCGGCGACGGCTCCGCTTCTGCCCGTTCCGAACCTTGCCCGGCTTCCTTCGCGGGCTGCCGCGGGATCGATCAGCTTGCCTCTGTACATCGCTTTTTCAGGCAGTTCGATATGAAGCGCTTTGCGGAACTTATCCATAATAAACCGTTCCTGCGTCGTGACGATCGATACGACCGTGCCCGGCTTGCCCATCCGGCCTGTCCGTCCCGCCCGATGCACATAATGGTCCGCGTCGACGGGAGGATCGATGTTGATGACGAGCGGCAGGCTTTCGATGTCAATCCCCCGCGCGGCGACGTCGGTCGCAAGAAGCAGCTGGCAGCGGCCGTCGCGGAATCTGGCCAGGGTCGCCGCCCTGCGCTGCTTGTCCGCATCCCCGTACAACGTTTCCACGGCGAAGCCTTCATAACTCAGCTTCGCTTCCCAGTTGGCGATATTGTTCGTATCGTTCACAAAAAGCAGCGCGGAACGCGGATTGAGCAGCCTGACCAGCCTGCGGACGATGTCCGTCTTATCTCTCCGTTCGCTGATCAAATAATAATGGTCGATCGTTTCGGACACGACGTTTTCAGGCGCAACTTGAACGGTCGCCGCGTCCTTCATCCAGCGGCTTTCCACACCGGCCATTTGCGGCGGACGGGTCGCGGAGAAAAAAGCGAGCTGCCGGTCCTTGCGGGTCGCCCATAATATCGTCTCGACCTCTTTCACCGAGCCGAGCTGGAAAACTTGATCGGCTTCGTCGACGATGACCGTTGCCGTCTGGCCCAGCTTCAGCTTACGCATATTGAGCAGCTCGTGAATGCGGCCGGGCGTCCCGACGACAAGCTGCGGATGCTTCTTTAATCTTTCGACCTGCCGCTTCAGCGACGCCCCGCCGATTAACCCGAGCGAACGGACGCCAAGCGGCTCGCCGTAAGCTTCCGCCACGCGAACGATTTGCATGGCCAGCTCCTGCGTCGGCGACAGCACGACAGCCTGCACCGCGTTAGAAGAAGCGTCGATTCGCTGAAGTACCGGAAGCAGATAGGCAAGCGTTTTTCCCGTTCCGGTCTGGGATTGCGCCATTAAGCTTCGGCCCGACAGCAATATAGGCAGCGCCTGCGCCTGAATCGGCGTCGGCTCCGCAATTCCGTTCTCCTCCAGCTTGTCAAGCAAAGGCTCCGCGACTCCAAGCTGTTTCCACGTTGTCGATATCATCTTTTCCATTCCATTCCTTCCGAAATCTATTCATACTATTTCCGGTTAAACATGCCTCTAAGCAGCCGGTCCGCCGTACGCGGCAGCAGCTGATACAGCCTCATGCCCGCAGCGGCCACTCGGGGCAGGTTCACTTCTTCCGCCCGGCGCTCCATCGCCCTGACGATCGCGCCCGCGACATATTCAGGCTCCATCATCAGCCAATTTACGTTTTTCACATAAGTGCCGTTTGGATCGGCCTGGTCGAAGAAAGGCGTCCGAATGGGCCCCGGATTGACGGAAGTGACCGTTATGCCGCTGTCCTTCAGCTCCATCCGCAATGCGTTCGTAAACCCGAGCACCGCGTGCTTGGACGCGGAATACGCCGTCGACTTCGGCGTCGCAAGCTTCCCCGCCATTGAAGCGACGTTGACGATATGTCCGCCTCCCTGCTTCAGCATGTAAGGGAGAACGGCTTTCGTCAGACGGACGGTTCCCATATAATTCGTATCCATCATCGTTACGAAGCTTTCGATCGAAGCGTCCGCAAACGGCTCGAACAATCCGAATCCGGCATTGTTCAACAATATATCGATCCTGCCGTACGAATCGATCGCCGCTTCCACCGTACGGCTGACATCCTCCATGCGGGTCACGTCCATCGGATAATACCCGCACGGACCCGCGATCGCTTCGGCCGCGGCACGCAGCTTCTCCGCGTTGCGGCCCGTCAGGACCGGCACGGCGCCGCGTTCGGCGAGGCGCTTGGCCGTTATCGCGCCGATGCCGCTTGAAGCGCCGGATATAAGCACGATTTTCCCTTTCAACATCGATCATCACCTTGCTTTAGTGTACTTGATCGAGCCCGAAGAAGCAAAAAAGAAGCTCCAAAGAGCCTCTTTCCAGTCACTGCGAACCATATAGCCTGCTATGATGCCACGATAACCTGAATATCCAATTCCCCGATGCCGTCGATAAGCAAAGGCACCGTCAGCGCTTTTTTTGCCGAGTAGCCCGCCGTTTGGGCGGAATGGAGCACTTTAGGAGGCGTAATGTCGACGCGAACGCCTTGATTAAACAGCAGCGTGCTGGCGTTCCCGCTAATCATGTTGCCGAGCTCGGATATGGCGCTTCTGCTCATTTCGTCCATTTCGGAAACGGCGAATCCCCCCATCATCGCCGACACCATTTTGAGCGCAACCTGCTCGCTTAGCCCAAATACAATATCCCCGTTCATCTGTCCGTTTAGCCCGATATGAATCCAGATGTAATTTTCGACGAATTGGACATCCTTTAAAGCCAGTTGCCCGGTCGAAGGTTTTACTTGGGCGACCTGTTCAATGACGACTTTCGCAGACTCCAGAAACGGATTTATATATTCTGCCTTCATACAACCGGTTTTCGCTCCTTTTCGACAAAATTCGCACCGTCTTGCTATTTGGTACCTATTATACTAAATCGACTAGGACAAGTATACCATTTATATGCAGTTTGAATCTTAGGACCTATGTAAAATTCCCCGCAAAAAAAACGATTACAGCTTACAAGACGGATCAGTCAATATGACGGAAGACATAAAAATCCAAGATCTCGCCGATCGATTACGCTAAACCGCAATTCCCCCGCCGAACAAAAAAAGCGCTTTAGACCCGTAACTTCGGCCTTTAGCGCTTTATCGCCAGTCGGATTAAACGGCAGCTTGGCTTCCTCTTCTTCTAAATTGCAGGCGGACGAGCCGCAGCTTCTCGTACATTGTGTCGATCGATTTGTCCTGCTCCGGCTTGTCTCCGTACACCTCGTGCAGGACCGGCTTCAAATAACGGTCGCCAAGCTTGCCGAACGCGTCCCATATCCGTTCGAGCTCCGATTCGGGAAGCGCGGCCAGCTCGGCTTCGACGAGCTTTTCGAAATGATACCCTTCCGATTCAAGCTGCTCCAGCCGGTCGACGATTTGACGGCGCGGCAAATCCAGCTCGGCCTGCAGCGAATCGAGAGAGCCCCCTTGCTGCGTCAAAGCCAATATTTTTTTCTTCTCCTGCTGGCGGTCCAGTTCGTATTTATGCTTGGCTTCCTTCTTCTGATATTTCCATTGCAAATAAACTTGCGGCTCCAGCTTCTCCGCGACCCAGCCAAGCGGAAAGCCGCTCGTGCGCTCGGCCTTGGCCGTAATCGCCAGCACCTCTTCGCCGTAAGCGGCATGCTTGCTTTCTCCCCAGCCCGGAATTTGCAGAAGCTCCTCTTTCGTCTTGGGCACAAAAGCGCTGATCATCCACAGCATCCGGTTGGTCGCGACCAGATAAGCCGATTTCTTCAACGCGGCGGCTTTGGCGCGACGCCATTCGCGAAGCGATTCGAACAGCTCCTGGTCCGCATGCAGCTCGCCGTAGCATTGCAGCATGCTCGAGAAGCTGCTTGCCGATGTCCGGTCTTCCAGCATGCCGTCGATAACGGGCACATAACCTTCCCTCATACGGGAAGCGGCGCCGTAGCGGAATGCGGCAATCATCTCCTCCCAGGACGAACCTTCGAACCAGGTGTCGGGAGCCGGCTTCGGACCGCTCTGTTCGAGCCACAAGATTGCCCATACGCCTTCCCGTTCGCAGATGGAAAGCTGGGCGCTTTGAACGCCGCCCTCCTCGGTCGCCTTCTCAAACGTATTCAAAAACACGATTTGCACTACAACCTCACTCCTTGTACATGATCGTTACAGCCGGAACGCGGCCAAGCCGATGCCTTCGTCCCGCCCTGGCCTACGGGCAGAAAAAAAAAAGCACCTCTCCCGCATATTGCAAGAGAGGTGCTTCCTCCACGTTCGGCTATAATTTCCCTTATACTACCATAAAACACGGTTAAAGACAAGCCGTTCATGCGATCCGTTCATTTGGGAAATACTGTTCAGGTATGTATGCCATACATTCATTTCCGAAGGAGGCATTTCCCGATGACCCGGTTCAAAGAAGAAGACCGTTCCGACTATAAAGAGCTGTCCACCGTCGAATCCCGGCGCAACGACCTTGCCGCGGAGGAGTTTCCCGACGGACCGTACGGCTCGGACATCCGCAGCGAGACGCCCGGCAAAAGCACGCCTTGGCGGGCCGATCAGCGGGCATCCAGCGCATACGGCTACGAGAACAGAGAGCTGCACAGCCGCCTGGACCGCGATTATGACGGCGAAGACAGCTTGACCAACGAACTGCCGAAAAAATCGGATCACCCGTAAGCGAACGAATAGCGGACGCCGCATTGCCAGCCAACCGTCGACGGCGTTTCGCGGCGCCGCTTCCTACCACTTCAGCTTCCCGCCGAATACGAGCGCATTGCCGATTTGCCGTCCCGGCGGCGTAATCGTTTGGCCTTTCGCGTACAGGCCGGATGACGCTCCTCCGTCCAAATTCATCGCTTGCTTGGCGCCAAGCTTCGCCATAATTTCAGCCCACTGCTTAATCGTGGCGCCCGGGACGGTGGCCAGCATAATGCTGCCGTCGTTCATAACGGCGATCCCGCTGCGCGCTCCTCCGCCGGTCAATATTTTATCGCTGGTGAAACCCTCCTTAACCGGATCGACCTGAACCTTGCCGTCCTTGACCAATGTAGGCCCGGCTCCGATCGCGGTATGAACCTGGCTCCAATCCACCGTTTTCCCGTCGGCGTTTGTCGTTTCGATTTGATAATCGACGGTCATGCCCGGTTTAAAACGGTCTGCCAGGGAAGCGTCCGAGCCGTTAAATACGATCACGTAACCGTCCTTAGGGATAGCCGCGTTTACGTTCGTTTCGATCTTCGTCACCACGCCTTTGCTGACCGTTATCATCTTGCCGTAGGCAAAGCCGATATGCGTGCCGCGGCGGGGGGTGAACAGTATGGCCGACGCTTTGCCCTTCTCCGGCGTCCGGTTGATGAAATAAGCGTACCAGCCGTTCGGATAGCCGAACGAGCCGTTCGTACCGCCTTTGATGCTGACCCGAAGCGTGTCCATCACGGCCTTGCCGTCCCATTGAAAACCGATCGTTGTGCCGGTGTTCCCGACATGCTCCATGATGCCGTCGCTCATAATCATGCCGTACGGTTCCGGAATGCCGCCATACGCTTCAAAATAAGTGCCGTTGATCGCGGCATCCGCATTATACGAGACGGCGATGTCCTTAAGTCCTTGCACGAGGCCGACCTTCCGCTGGGGCAATGCCGCCGTCACCGGCGTACCTTTCGGAACGGACACCGTCTGCACGTTGAAGGTTTTGCCGTTTACGGTCACCTTCTTCGCCGCTTTCGTAATGACGGCGGAGGAGGCGGGGGCCGTCACTCGAACGGGCAGCGTCAAGCTTCCTTTGTAACCGGGAGTCGATACTTTAATAACAAGTTTCGTGTTGCCCGAGGAGGCCGGAATCAGGACGCCGCGGCTATTCACCCGGGCGATCGCCGGATTGCCGGTCTCGTAATAAACGTTCACCGCCTCGGAAAGCTTGATTTTGTCGCCGACGGGGACCCTCGCGTTCAGCGGCGTCTGGACGGATGCGGCGGGATACGCGATATCGACCTGCTTCGCCGCCTCCGCGGCAGCGGCTTTAGAGGGCAGCAGGCCTGCCGGCACCGCCGCGGACGCGCCCGTCGCAATCAAGGCGGCCATCGCCGCGGCCTTTAATCCCCATGCAAGCTTTTTTGCGCCGTTTATGTTCTGCACCTGCTTCAAACTTCCTTTCAATCGGTTATATTCCACAGGTATATCGGCAAAAAAAGACGGCGGATGAACCCCTATTCCGTTCAGGTTCATCCGCCTATACCGAAGAACCCCGGCGTCCTTTGCAAAAGGCGCCGGGGTTCTTCGCTGTTTATTGACATTAAACTCTAGGGAAACCAAACGTATACTGCTTCGGCAGATCGATTTCTTTGCGAAGCGTAGCCGCGGCTTCCAGCGTCCAGTAAGGATTTCTTAACATTCCTCTTCCTACCGCCACAAGATCCGCATCCTCATTTCCGATCACGGCGTTCGCCAGCGACGGCTCATCCAGCCTTCCGACCGCAATAACCGGAATGTCAAGCGCTTGCTTGATCGCTCTAGCGAGCGGAACCTGATAGGCAACATGCGTCCCCGGTCTTCCTTCGGCAGCGATTGGCCCTTCGCCGCCCGCGCTTATATGAAACATATCGACTCCGGCTTTTTGGTACTCCCGGGAAAATGCGATGCTCTCGTTAATTCCATACCCGCCTTCAACATATTCCGCCGCGGAAATCCGCATAATCAACGGCATATTCTCAGGCATTTCGCTTTTTGCGGCCTGGATGACCTCTTTGCCGAACCTGGTCAATTCCTTTCCATATTCGTCCGTTCTTTTATTGGTTAAAGGCGAATGAAATTGGTGAATCAAATAACCGTGGGCGCCGTGAAGTTCAATCGCATCTACGCCGGCTTGAACGGCTCTCCGTACGGCCAGACGGAATTTGTTGACCATTTCTTTTACTTCATCGGTGGAAAGCGCTCTTGGCGTTTTCGACTTTTCGTCGAAAGGAATGGCAGACGGCGCAACGGGAACATCGGCATCTTCCGCTTTCCGTCCGGCATGCGCGATTTGGATGCCGACTTTGGCACCGTATTGATGGCAAGCTTCTACGATACGGGCCAATGCAGGAATTTGATCGTCCGACCATAACCCTAAATCGTAATCGGTAATGCGTCCGTCCGGTTCAACGTCGGTCATTTCGATAATAATGAGACCGGCTCCTCCAATCGCGCGGCTGACATAATGCGTATGATGCCAATCGGTGGCAATTCCGTCTTTATTCGTCACCGAATATTGGCACATAGGCGGCATGACCACGCGGTTTTTCAAAGACAATCCTTTGATTTGATAAGGGGTAAATAGATGTTTCACGGTAACAGCTCCTTCCATTCGTTTCACGAATAATAAATGCATGTGCATGCATATAATTTTAGCAGTTGATCAAATACCTGTCAAACGGATAGACCCGGAGAGTAAAAAAAGATGGAGTCTCCTAACCCGCTGCGGAATGACGCGCAGGCACGGCTACCCCATCATGAGTGAAACGGATGTATGAACGGTTCGAGTTCCTTTTGAATCGTCTTTCTGGCAAAAACTTTTTCGAGGGCTTCGTTCAGTGTCAAAGACGCCTTTTCAAGCTTCTCCTCGCCTTCCTGAGTTATCGAAGTGTAAATCGCCCTTCGGTCGTCCTCGCAAACATGCCTTTTTAATACTCCGCAGTCTTTCGCTTCGAACCGGCTCACCAGTCTCGACATCGCGCTTTGGCTCAAACCGACCATATTCTGAAGCTGCTGCAGCTTTAGTTTCTTTTTGGGCGCATCCGATAAAAACAACAGCACGTAAAACTCTTTCAAGGATATCTGATGTTTTTCTTGAAGAACACTTTCCAATTCATTCGTAATTTTTATTTGCAAATTGGATAGTGATAACCAATTCATTAACATTTGATTATTGGGCTTAGTATACATCTTTATCACCTTGTCGCTTCTGTTTTTCCAAGCATGCTTAACAACACTATAACAGGTTTTCATACGAAACAGAAGGCCGACGCGTCCGAGACAAATATTCCGGCAGGAATTGTTCTCCAGCCAAAAGAAAAGCTATCGAGATCGCTCGATAGCCTGTCAACAAGGAACGTTAGGATTAACCTATCATTTTTAACAAGGAAGTAAGCCGGTATTTTTCAAATAAAGTGGTCGCCGTATCCAAATTAACTTCCCATGAACATTCTTCAAGCGAGCATTCGACCGGGACGTCGGTATGAATCCGGGCCAAAGTTCTTGAAAGATGAAGCATGTCGAGATCGGCTTCGATCTTTGCTTTAACGCTTTTGGGGAGATTCTCCAAATTATGAAGGATTCCATCGATTGAATTATACTCGGCCAACAATTTTAAAGCCGTTTTTTCTCCGATTCCTTTTACTCCCGGATAATTGTCGCTCGTATCGCCGGTCAAGCCCTTCATTTCGACAACCTGGAAGGGATGAATGCCCTTATCTTCCTTCAAGAAATCCAAATCGTACACCGCATAATTGGATCTCCCCTTCTTCATAATGACGACATGAATCCGCTCCGTCACCAGCTGAAGCATATCCTGATCGCCGGTTAGAATGTACACATGGCCGTACTTGCTCATTTTTTGCGAGACGGTTCCGATGCAATCGTCCGCTTCGTATCCTTCGATTCCGATATTCGGAATTTGAAGAGCGGCTACTATATCCTTTACCAGCGAAAACTGCGGCACCAGATCCTCGGGCGCGTCGGGGCGGTTAGCCTTGTAATCGGAGTAAAGCTCGGTTCTGAACGTCTTGCTTCCCATATCCCAGCAACAAAGAACGTGGGTAGGATTAAACGTATTCACCGCATCAAAAAGATATTGGATAAACCCGTAAATGGCGTTTGTCGGCGTGCCGTCTTCCAGACGTCTTGAACTGTACGACTGGGCGAAATACGCTCTGAAAAGCAGAGCCATCCCGTCGACAATGAGTATTTTGTTATCATTCATGAAAGATACCATCCTCTATATCGGACTTTCTTGTATTGTAGTACTCCAGCCGCCGGGCAGCAATGTAAAATTATGCGAGCTAAGCGCGGCTGCGGATAAAATCCGCTATGCGCCGAGCCGCTTCCGTGAGCCGTGCTTCCTCTTCCACTAACGCAAGACGGACATGTCCTTCCCCTTCCGAACCAAAAGCTTCGCCGGGCACGGCGACGACTCCGGTCTCGCGGAGAAGCTCCTGCGCAAACCGCCGGGATGTCCAGCTGCCGGCAAGCTCCGGCAGAGGCGCCCAGACGAACATCGTCGCCTGAGGATACGGCACGGCCCAGCCTTCCCGCCGAAGCGCCGCAACGAACGTATTGCGCCGCTGCTCGTACAGCTTGCCGGCTTTCTGAAGCGTGGCGGACATTGCTTCGTCCAGCGCCGCGATGCCCGCCTCCTGTACCGGAATAAACACGCCGTAGTCGATATTTTCCTTCAGTTCGCGGAGCGCGCCGACCGCATCCTTGTTGCCGGCCAGAAAGCCGATTCGGCAGCCGGCCATGTTAAAGCTTTTGGACAACGAATGAAACTCGACCGCGTTATCCATCGCTCCCGGCACGCTCAGAATGCTTGGCGGCTCTACGCCGTCGAACGCCATTTCCGAATAAGCGAGATCCTGAACGACCAATACGTTATGCTTCCGCGCTTGATGGAGCACTTTTTCGAAAAAGGGGAGATCCGCCACGACGGATGCCGGATTGTTCGGGTAATTCAGCAGCATAAACTTGGCCCGTTCCCAAGCTTGCTGCGGAATCGCATCCAAATCCGGCAAATATCCGTTTTCTTTGCGAAGCGGCATCAAGATCGGCTCTACGCCGGCTAGCGCCAGCGAACCCGCGTAAATCGGGTACCCCGGATCGGGAAGCAATACGGCGTCGCCGGGATTGCACAGCGCAAGCGCCAAATGGGCAAGCCCGTCCTGCGAGCCCATCAGCGATACGAGCTCCCGCTCCGGGTCGACGGCGACGCCGAACCGGTAATCCATCCATTCGGCCGCTTTGCGCAGAAAGGCAGCCGTCCCTCTCGATCCCGGATAACCGTAAGCGTCGGGACGCAGAACCGCCTCGCCAAGCGCTTTCCTGACAGCCGGGGACGGCGGCCGATCGGGGCTGCCGATACCAAGATCGATCAGATCGATACCGGCCTCTGCCGCCTGCCGCTTCCACTCGGCCATTTCGGCAAAAATCGAGGAGCCGAGCCGGTCCAGCCGGTCCGCCCGCCATTTTCCGTTAGTTCCCACAACCGCTCACTCTCCCCAAGCTTGTTCGTACTCCTCTTCCTTATAACCGACCGTCACCCGCTTGCCGTCCGTTACGATCGGGCGTTTGATCAACATGCCATTAGAGGCAAGCAGCTTGTATTGTTCTTCTTCGCTCATCGACGGCAGCTTGTCCTTCAATCCAAGCTCCTTGTATTTCTCCCCGGATGTGTTAAAAAACTTTTTCAGCGGCAGCCCGCTGGCCGCAACGATAGCCTTAAGCTCTTCCGCCGTCGGCGTTTCCTCTACGATATGGCGCAGGTCCAGCTCACGACCCTTCGCCTGAAGCGACTTGACCGCATTGCGGCACGTTCCGCATTTCGGATATTGGTATACCGTTAGTTTTCTGCTCATGCTGTCGATCCTCCAAACATTCAATCCATCCAAAACCTTTAATCCAAAGGCTCTCAACCCAAGGGGCTTCGCCCCTGAAGGCCACCCCAAAAGGAATAACGATATCTTCACCGGAGACGCTAGTCCATCCATTCGTGCAAGGAGCGCTTGTGTCCCTGCGGGACACGCTGTAAGCTGGGCGCCAAAACAAACATAGACTCTGACCAAACCAAAGTTCCGAGCCTTATTCTCGATATCCCCTTTGCTCAGAACTGAATGGTTCGTCGAACTCGGAATACGCACGAAGTACGAGAATTTGCTCGGAGTACGGGAATATGGCCGGGGTTCGAGATTTATCCCGAGGTCGGTGTCTGCGCCCTTCTCCTGATTCAAGGGGATAGTGTCCAAAAGAACGAAAAAACCTTATTCAGGGAGCGAGGCCAGGAGCTCTCTCAGCCGGTCCAGCTCCGGAGGAAGCGGCGCCGTCCATTCCATCCATTGCTTCGTGATCGGATGGGTCAGGCCGAGTTTCTCGGCATGCAGCGCCTGCCGCCCTGCCGCTTCCTCCCAGTCGGGCTTCCCGTTTTCCGCCGGCCCGTACATTTTGTCGCCGATCAGCGGGCAGCCGATATAACGCATATGGACCCGAATCTGATGGGTCCGGCCCGTCTCAAGGCGAAGACGCACCATAGAGGCCGCTCCGACGCCGTAGCTTTCCGCCGTTTCGTAATGCGTTACCGACGGATAACCGCTTGGCGTCACGATCCGCACATGCGGCGAATCCGGGTCGCGGTCGATCGGACCGTCAACCGTACCCGCCGCCGGATTTGGCGCTCCGTATACGAAAGCCGCATATTGCTTCATGATCCGATCCGCTTGCAGCTGCTCCGACAGCTGCTGATGAATATACGGCGTTTTGGCTATTGCAACTAGACCTGACGTTTCTTCGTCCAACCGATGAATCGGACGGAATCGTACCTGCTCGCCTTTCATCAGCCAGTGGTGCACGACACCGTTCGCCAATGTGCCGGTATAATGGCCGTGTGTGGGGTGGACGATAAGTCCTGCCGGTTTATTGACGATCAGCAGATCCTCGTCCTCGTATACGGCCGAAATAGGTATTGGCTCGGCCAATATATCGGCCGAAGTCTCTTTCTCCATTCGGATGGCGATTACGTCGCCTTGAGCGACTTTGTCGTTCGTATACGCTCTGCGGCCGTTGACGGTAATCCCCCGCTCGGTCAGCTTCACCCGGGACAACAGCTTGCGGGATACGCCAAGCTTGCGCTCAAGCACCGTCCTGACCGTCATGCCGTGCTCCATGTCCGTCACCGTTACCGTCAAAGGCCGATAATAACGTCCGTCTTCAATGGTCATTTTTTCTTCTTCTTCCTAAACACTTCGGCGCTCCGCTCGTATTCGATGTCCGGCACGCCCAGCTTGGCGTTCGCCACGCGGGCCGCCGCAAAAAAGAAATCCGACAAGCGATTCAAATAAACGAGCACCTCCGGATTCGCTTCCTGGACCGCTGCCAGAGTAACGGCCCGCCGTTCCGCTCTTCTGCATACGGTCCGGCATACGTGGAGCAAGGAAGCCGCGGCGCTCCCGCCGGGCAATATAAACCGCGTAAGCTCGGGAGCTTCTTCGATATAGCGGTCGATCAGCTCCTCCAGCCGCCGGGCCGGCTCGGCCGACATTTTGAGCGGGGCTCCCGGCTTCGCATAAGCAAGATCCGAGCCGCAATCGAACAGCTCCTGCTGAATGTTGACGAGAGCGGCGGTCATCTCTTCCAATTCCGGATAACGCGAAGTTTCGGAAGCCGCCTGGCCGACAAACGAGTTAAGCTCGTCGATCGTTCCGTAAGCCTCCACGCGGATGTCGTCCTTCCGCACCCGGCCTCCGATCAGCGAAGTTTCCCCTTTATCGCCGGTTTTCGTATATAGCCTCATAAACCGCAATCCTTTCTGTAATTCGTATGCTCCCACTATACCATAATTACGGCTCCTCCCCCACCCCTGCCGCGAAGCAACCTCGAAGTCTCTCCTTCTGGATTCGTTAGCCTGTGGAACAAAGCGATTTGACGAAATTAAGCACGGCAGGTTCATTGGAAATTTCGGGAAAACAAAAGCTGCCTCCACGGCCATTGCCGATGGAGACAGCTTGTATCCCGCCGCATTTGGCGGCTCCTGTGCGAATCGCTTCGCTGCATGGGCCGGTCGGACCAAGCTAACGCCGTTACGCTTGAACGGTAAGGCGACCGATGGCCGGTTTAAACCGGCTTCACCTTTTGAACGAACCGTCCGATTCTTTCCAGCGCCTCGATCAATTGCGGTACCGACGTCGCATAAGAACAGCGCAGATGTCCTTCGCCGCCTAAGCCGAACACGTCGCCGGGCACGGCCGCGACGCCGGCCTCCTCCAGCAGCCGCTGCGCGAATTGCTCGGAGGTAAGCCCTGTCGCGTCAATCGAAGGAAAGGCGTAGAAGGCCCCTTGCGGCTCGTGGCAGTCCAGCCCGATATCGCGAAACCCTTTCACGACGAGCCTTCTTCGTTGGTTGTACGATTCGATCATGCGGTCCTTCTCTTCGAGGCCATGCTCCGAAAGCGCCTCAAGCCCCGCATGCTGCGCCATGATCGGCGCGCACATGACCGTATATTGATGCACCTTCAGCATCGCCCCGATGAGATCCGAATGGCCGCAGGCGTAGCCGAGCCGCCAGCCGGTCATCGCAAACGCCTTCGAGAAGCCGCTCACGACGATCGTCCGGTCCTTCATCCCCGGCATCGAAGCGAAGCTGACATGTTTGGAGCCGTAAGTCAGCTCCGCGTATATTTCGTCGGAAATGACGATCAGATCGTTTTCTTCGACGATTTTGGCTATAGGCAGCCAGTCCTCGTACGTCATGATCCCGCCGGTCGGATTGCTCGGATAACATAAAATAAGCACCTTCGAACGCGGCGTAATCGCCGCCCGCAGCTCGTCGGCGCGCAGCTTGAAATTATCTTTGGCGAAAGTTTCGATGCCGACCGCTTTGCCTCCGCTTAACGTCGTGATCGGCGAATAAGAAATATAGCAAGGCTCGGGGATCAAAATTTCGTCCCCCGGCGAAATTAACACCCGAAGAGCGAGATCGATCGCCTCGCTGCCGCCGACCGTGACGAGTATTTCGCTTGCAGGATCGTACCGGACCTGAAACTGGCTGTCCAAATAACCCGCGATCGCTTCCCGAAGCTGAGGCATGCCCGCGTTGGACGTATATTGCGTCTTGCCGGATTCCAGCGAGTACACGGCCGCTTCCCGCACATGCCATGGCGTCACGAAGTCGGGTTCCCCGACGCCGAGCGTAATCACGTCTTTACGCGCGCTTACCAAATCAAAAAATCGCCGGATCCCCGACGGCTTGATGCTTTTGGCCAGAGGAGACAAATAGTCGGCCATCGAGTCCTTCCGGCTGGAAGCAGGGGCATGCATTCCCTCGTTTTTAATCATTGCTCTCACCTTTTTACGGCGAAACCATCATCCGATGGTCGCCTTCGTTGTCCTCGAAAATAATTCCGTCTTGCTTGTATTTTTTCAATATAAAAAACGTCTTCGTCGACAGCACCGCGTCGATCGGAGACAGCTTGTTGGAAACGAACGAAGCGACTTCCTTCAGGTTCTTGCCTTCGATCTCGACAAGCAGATCGTAATCGCCGGACATCAAATAAACCGACTTCACCTCGGGATACAAATAAATCCGTTCCGCGATGCCTTCAAAGCCTCTGCCGCGCTCCGGCGTAATTTGCACCTCGATAAGCGCCGTAACCTTCTCGTCGTCCACTTTGCTCCAATTCACGATCGTCGCGTATTTGACGATAATATGGTCGTTCTCCAGATCTTGTATCGCTTGCTTGACGACTTCGACGGACTCGCCCAGCATCGTTGCGATCAGCTCGGCATCGCGCCTCGCATCTTCTTTCAGCAAATCCAATATTTTCAGCTGCAGTTCGTTCAAAAGGGCAACTCCTCTCCGCTTGCTGCGATTATAAAATTTATATTACAACGAATGTATCATTCCTGCAAAGGAAAAACAAAACGACCCATGCGCCGCGGCAAGCATGGGTCATCTTTAACGTTTGCCTGATGCCGGTGCGGCACGAGGCTCGTTCCGAACGAATACTATATATAATACGGCTGATTGGGGTGCGCCGCAGGCTGCTGCCCGCCGTACGGCTGAGTGCCGGTGTAATAGGGCTGCTGCTGCTCCAAACGGCCGACCGTCTGCTGCAAATATTGGTTCGTCTGCTGGATATCCTGCTGATATTGCTTAAACTCCTTGTCCATCGACTGACGCAGTGCGGGAGAAGACGTGCTGTACATGTTTTGCCCCTGCATGGCTTGGTACAAATCGCCTTGCATCTTCAGCGTGCTGTTCAGCAAATTCGTAAACATTCCGCGAACGGTCGGACAAGACGACTCCGTCGTCGCCGTTGCGTATTCGCCCACCACCCGCTTCAAATCCGCCAAAATCGTATAAGCCATATCCGCGTCCGGCATAATCGGCTGCATATGCTGCTGGAACATTGCTCCTTAAACTCTCCTTTCGTTTGTCGTTTATTGCGGCTGTGTCGGAGCCAAATTCTGATGCTGCTGGATGGAATTCAGCAGTGTCTGATAATGCTGCTGATGCGTCTGAATCATTTGCAGGCTGAGTTGGCGAAGCGCCTGATTGCCCGTCGTTGCCGCCAAAGCGGCGCACTGCTTCATCAGCAAATCTTCGTTGGACATCGAATCAACGATGTATTCAAGCTCCTTGCCCGTTATCGGCTGCATCAAAGTTTTTTCCTCCCATTCCAATACATTCAAATAGCAGCTTTCGTATTTTTGGTTCGGAACGGCTATTTTATGTATCCAGCTCGTATTTTCCCGGCGACGTTAACAGCAAATTCGCCTTGACCCTCAACGAATTCTCTTCCGGCACCCAGCCTCCCGATTGAGTTAGCTGCTTCCATCTCCGGTTATGGTACCGATATAAATGAAGCTCCAGCATAAACGGGTCCGCTTTTCTTTTAACCGCTTCTTTATAAGTATTGCCGATCTCGGTTTGAATAGCGGTTTCCGCCAGCTGCTCGATCTCCTTCTTCGACATCCGCTTCCCCATCTCGACGATTTGACATTTCGCTTTGATCTGCAGCGTAAACGACGGTCTCCCTTGCTTCCAATCGACGGACAGGTCCGAGTCGGTATCCGTTACGTAGATCGTAACCGCGTTTGGAGCTTCGCCCAGCTTCAAGAAGCCCGCTCTGTAATGAGGCAACGTCCATTGCAGGCCCGACGCCTTGTCCAGCGTCATAAACGCGGCGTTTTTCTCGTCCTTGAATATAAACACCCCTTCAACTCCGGGGACATTTATGCTTTTCCCTTCGGCCGACCAATTTTGCTTCGTCATTCGGAGAGCGGGCAGCGTCGTCGTCATCGCCTCTTCTCGAAACGATTGAAGAAAAGCGCGCATCCGCTTCGGATAAAAAAAGCTGAATTCCTTGAAAATTTGTTCCGGCTTGTAAATGACATTGTCGAGAGGAGAGGCGGTACTTAAAGGTTCGCTCTCGAACAATTCCTGAATGCTTCCTCTTGTGCCGTATACCCATATCGTTCCCCGCGTCGCCCTCTGCCTGTTGATGGCGTCGAATACCGAGGTCAAATGCGGCAAAGCTCTTTCATGAATCACGACGGCTCTCAGATGATCCATACTTATGGGATGCTGCGATACTTTCGCCAAATTGCCGATCGCCATAAAAACGGAATTTCCGCTTGCCTCCCCGACCCACGACGTAACCTTTTCGCTGCCGGCTTCCTCGCTTTCTTTCTTGGCGGTAGAGGATGGCGAAATGACATGCGCATAAAGCGTAAAATCGCCTTCCGCATAATCAATGCCAATAGCCGAAATAAAGGTAACGTCCTGCAGGTCGACCTGATCCCAGCAGCCGGCCAGAAGCGCAAGCGCGACGAGCGCGGCAATCGGCTTCGTCCATTGTCTTACCCGCCCACTCATAGCGGTTTTCTCCTTCGAATCCGTTTGCTCCAGGAATGCTGCAGCAAGCCCGGTATCAGATCTTTGGCATTCAAAGGCGCCAAAGGGCTTAAATACGGATATCCGAAAGACTTTAACGAACATAAATAAATCAATATCGCGAAGCTGGCGATAAAAAAACCGAACAAGCCGAGCAACGACGAGACCAGCAGAACGGTCAGCCTTAACAAGGTCACGCTGCCGGTTAAGGATTGACTGATTAACGTAAAGCTTGCTACGGCGGTTACGGCTGCAACGACAAGCATCGTCGGGGAGGTCATTCCTGCTCGAATTGCGGCGTCCCCGACGATAAGCCCGCCGACGACCGTTACCGTCTGCCCTACCGCGCGCGGCAAGCGGACCCCGGCTTCGCGGAAAAGCTCGAACATAAAAAGCATTAGAATCATTTCGACCGACGCGGACATCGGGAGCCCTTGCCTGGAAAGGGCGATCGTCAATGACAAAGCCGAATGCGCGGAGAATACGTTCCAGCGATACGTAATAAAACGGCAAATGCGCATCCTCCGGCGATTTGATCAGCATAAACAGGTTCGTCGGCGCCAGAAGAACGCTTGGGCATCCGTCGACTACAATAACGATCCGTCCGTTGAGCAGCGATTGAACGGCGTAATCCGGTCTGCCTGTAGCGTCGATCAAAGGGAAAAGCGATTTTTTTCGATCGGAGATGAGTTCCGCAAGCTCGAACGAATTTTGCAATGCCTTCACATGAAGCCGCTCAAGCCGCGATCGCGTCTCTTGAACCAACGCCGGACGAGCCGTTCCTTCCAAATGCAAAACCGCAACCTTCGTCATCGTTTCGGTTCCGAGCGTCCAATATTCGCAGCGCAAATCGGCCGTTTTCAACCGTTTTCGCATCAAAGCCACATTGACGGACAGCTTCTCGATAAAGCCGTCGCGCGGCCCGACAAGCGACACTTCCATCGTCGACTCTTCCGGCTGTCTCCCCGGGATATCGGAAGCGTCAAACAAGAACAGCGACTCGTCCAGCAAAATAAGCACGTTCCCCGAAAAAAGCGCGGCAAACATATGCTTCTGCTCCTCTTCCGTCCGAGGATCGATCGGCACGATAAGCTTGGATTCAAACGGGCTTACGTACTCGCTTTCGGCTTGTCCGCCTTCGTGCCTCGCCCGCCAGGACGAGAGCTTCTCCAATTGCGGCAGCAAAAAATCTTGCACGGAACGGGGATCGACCATGCCGTTTACAAAAATAATGTCGTACACGGCAATTTCGTCGTCCCCGGCGCTCATTGATTGGATCGTAATGTCGTCCAAGCTCTTTAGTTTGTCTTTAATCCACTCCGCCCGGACTTTGCCGGTCGGATAAAACCATTCGCCGCTCAAGCCGCATCCGCTCCGTTCTTTTGCTTCTTATAAGAGGCTCCCCATAACGCCAAAATTAGAAAGGCTACAGGAATCCATATGTATTGGAAGTAATAGCGCTCGATCTCAACAATGCTAAACACGTTGCGATATCCGATAAAGGCGGCAGCCAACAGCAGCGCGCAAACGACCGATAAACCGACCGTTTTTTTCGGCGGGTCCGGAAAGCCCCATACTCGGCTATCAAATAAAGGGGGATCGATATGCGAATCAATGCGCCTGACAACCACTGGAAAATCGCAAAAAAGTCGACATGCTCCAAATATTTGCCGATATGGACGAGCCGCCACTGCGAAAAAGCCGGATAACGCAATTTTTCCGCCTCTTCCGGCCCGAATTGGGTAATGGCGCCTATAGTCGGCCCTATCGTCAGCCATGTCAAAACCAAAATCACAAGCACCAAATGCCATCGGCGCACGGGCGTGCTGAAATGCTGTTGAATAAGCAATAACAAAAACATTTCGGCGAAGCTGCTGAATACATAAAGCATCCCGTTCCATACAGGCCAATATCCGTTTTCCAACATGGGCAGCAAAAAACGGTAGTCCTTCTGCGGCAAGTTGGCCGACATGACGAAATCGCCCAATAAGACAACGATAGGAAGCAATATGCATGAGACGTAAGCGATGCTCTGAAGTCCGCTCCAGGCTGCGAATCCGCATAACACGATCAAGCAAACGGATACGACGATGACCGGCGTTTCCGGCAAGTATGTAGACGCCGTCCATTCGGCGGTTTCCGCCAGCGTTATAATGGCAATAACGAACTGTACAAGTACAAAAAACCAGACGATCAAGCTCGCCCAAAAGGAAGAAAGCCTTCTTTTAAGCCATACGTCGAGCCGGACGCCTCTCAAATCCCGAACGACTTTGAAAAACGGCAGCAATAAAAACAGGCTTGCGAGCAGACCCGCGGCGATTACGCTTAGCCAGGCGTCGCGCCGGCAAGCGTCAAGCAGCAGCGGCAATATGAGAACATGATTCGACAAACCTACCGATAACAAAATAATCATAACAACGGAAGTTATCCCGAACTTATTCGTCGCGTTCATCTTGCTTCACCTCATTACCATCCTCCCCCTTAATTTGATCGATCATGCATCGTTGCAAAAAAGAAGAAACGGCTGCACGCCCTTTGCCGTGGACGATGCGGCCGTTTCCCGAATGACCTTTTTGAGCTATGGGATATGAACCGTTTTGATATGATCCAGATGAACGTATACGGATTTTCCGGCGGCGTTGACGATTTCGGCGATATTCCCCTCCACGCTTTGCAGCACGCCGATTTTGTTCGGATTGGCCCCAAGGTCGAAGATAACGAACTCTCCCGTCAGCTTGCGAAGCTGGGCGTCGAACGTTCTGGCAAGCGATATCGCGGAAGGCCTAAGCGGAAATTGCTCGGCGGTCAGCATATACGGCGTTGCGTTCGGCTGATACGGAATTAAATATTTCAAATGCTGGAGCGATACGATAACGGTATGGTAAACCGGCGAATAAAATACGAAGAAATCGTTCATGACCGAGGTCAGATAGCCGTGTATCGTTTGATTCCCCGTAATAAAAATTTCCGAGAACATGCCTTTTGCGTTCATTAACGTTTTCCGATAGGATACGGGTTCGTTATTCATATCCAACTGATTGTCGGAACGTTCCGCCCTCTCGTCCGCTTCTTCCGTAACGAGACGAAGCTGCTGCAAATGATTGATAGGAACGTAAACATATTTGCCGCCTGATAAGATGACGAATATATCCTGGCCGATCTCGGCAAGCTTGCCGCGTATCGGGGTCTCATGCTCGGATATATACAGTTCAACGGTTTTATCGAAAAAAGGATGATGATTCTTCATGAACAAGGGCATCTCCTTCCGGTCGGAACCATAAGCGCTTATGTGATGACGGAAACGGCTGAAATTCGCGATCCAAAAAGCTGCCGCTGAAGCCGGCCGCCTTCATCGAGTAGGCTTAAGCGGAGCTTTTCTTAATTTGGGTTTGGAAGCCGCTTTTCTTTTTTTACGGTTCCCGGCAAGCAGCAATTCTTTCGGAACGCCGTAACGGTTCGGCCTGTAGACAGGTTCCGGCAGCACCGTCTCGCCGACCGCCCAGTTCATGCCGATGCCGCCCGGTTCGGCGACGCCGGGCTGGAGCGCTCCCGGCGCAAGCTGCTCAAGGGCAGAATCGCTGCTAGCCCCCGATCCTGCCGTCCGGTTGCCGGACGTACGGTCGCCGAGCGAACAATGGCCGAGCCGGTCCCTTGCCGAAATCGGCTGAATCGTTTTGATTTTATCGATAAACACGACAACGATTCTATTGTCTGCGATAAGCGTCATCCGGTTGCCGGATACGTCCGATACGAAGCCTTTGACCTTATCCTCTCTTCCCCATGTGATTTTAACGAACTCGTCTTCGAATTGTTCAACTAAATCCCGGAAGTCGAGGGCCCGAATAAATCTCGGGCGCCGTCTGCTTCCCCGGTCGGAGCCGGCTTCCTCAATGCTTTCGACCTGATTCGCATTGACATATACGACGCCGTGTTTCGTTTGAAGCACCAAATAACCGCGGCAAACCGCGATAAGCTTGCCTTTTACCGTGTCGTCCCCCACCAGATTAATGCAGACGCATTTGCCGATAAGCTTTCTTAAAACGTTTCGCCTGTCCGGCCTGTCGCGTCCGTCGTCGCCGGCGCCTGCCGGCGAAACCCGCGGATCATAGGAACCGCACGATCGGGAAAAACTTCTGTTCATACTTTCTATCCCCTCCGTTTATTGAAGCTGCTTAAGCGATCTCGGGCATAGATCCCGCTCCGCAAGGCGATCTTTCCGAACTTTGCAGTCCATTACCCGGCAGTTTTCCATTGCGGCCATCCGCCACGTATGGCGACCTGTACTATATTTATATGAACCTCTATCAATCCTGTACTAGATTAATATCTATTTCTACGAGAATGAGCGGTTATCCAGTTCGCATCATAGAGTTCGTTCATAACATGTATTAATTCCAAACAAGGAGGAGATATAATGTCTCAATCTAAAAAAGTAACTGTTAAAGGCTGGTACGATTACAAGAAGGACGACAACAAGAAGTACGATCACAAGAGCTACGGCAAGGACAACAACAAGAAGCACGACTACTACGATTACAAGAAGGATGACAACAAGAAGCACGACTACGACTACGGCAAAGACAACAACAAGAAATACGACTACAAGAGCTATGGCAAAGACAACAACAAGAAATACGACTACAAGAGCTATGGCAAAGACGACAACAAGAAATACGACTACAAGAGCTATGGCAAAGACGACAACAAAAAGCATGACTACAAGAGCTATGGCAAAGACGACAACAAAAAGCATGACTACAAGAGCTATGGCAAAGACGACAAGAAGTATGACTACAAGAGCTATGGCAAAAAAGACGACAACAAGTCGTACGGCAAAAAAGACGACGACAAGAAATGCGATTGCTGGGGCTTTCACAGCTAATCCGCGACCTGCCGGATAAGCCTGATTTGACCTGCGCCGTGACATCCTTCCCGACAACTGAATACGGTAAATAAGCATTAAAGCCTATCGTCTACGGACGATAGGCTTTATCTTATTTCAAGGGGATGGTCAAATGGCCACGGAGAGCTTGCCCGCCCGCAGCATTCAAATTGATCCGTCCGATATGAGAGAATTGCTTCGGGATTCGTGGAGCGACAAATTCCAGCCGGCGAAGCTGCTGGTGGACGGGAAATCCTATTCCGTCGAGATCGGAATCCGAGGAGGGCATACCCGGAATTATATCAAAAAGTCTTACGATATCCGGATGGCGGGGGGAAGAACGATCCATTGGAACGCCGAATACGACGACCCTTCCATGATCCGCAACGCGCTTTCTTTTCATTTTTTCAACGAAATCGGAGTTCCTTCGCCCCGCACCAACCATATTTGGCTTACGATCAACGGCCAGCCGCAAGGCGTTTATCTCGAGATTGAAGCGGTGGACCGGCATTTCTTCGCGAGGCGCGGCATCCGCTGCCGATCCTTGCTGTATGCCGTCAACGACAGCGCCGATTTCAGCCTGATCGATCCCGATACGAAAGAAAGAAAAAAATCGCTGCTTGCAGGCTATGAAGTCGTACGCGGCCCGAAAGGAACGCGAGCGAAGTTCGCCGGCTTCGTCAAACATTTGAACCTGTTATCCGGCAAGCGGCTTTCCGCCTTTACCGTTCGGAAACTGGACGTCGATCAATATTTGCTATGGCTGGCCGGGGCGGTATTAACGGGAAATTACGACGGATTCGATCAAAACTATGCGATCTACGAGCACTCGGATACGGGGAAATACCGCATTATCCCGTGGGATTACGAAGGAACCTGGGGGCGAAACTGCTACGGCAAGCCTTGCGGCAGCGATCTCGTATCCGTACGGGGGTATAACAAGCTTACGTCCAAGTTAATGAGTTTCTCTTCCTGCAGGAAGAAATACGCTGCGGTGCTGCAGAAGCTTCTGAAGGAAGCCTTCACCGTGGAAAAAATCGATCCGGTCGTGCGGGAGATGTACGGAAAGCTGTGGCGGGCCATCCGCGAGGACGATACCCGCAAGCACAGCTATGAAACCTTTATGGGCGAGCCGTCGTTTATTCGCAACTATATCCGCGAAAGACGCAGCATCGTCAAGCAAGCGCTTCGCGAATGGAATTAACCGTTTGACCCGCCTTCAAAAAAACCCATGCTGAGATAACGCTCGCCCGTATCCGGCGCAATGCACAATACCCGCTTGCCTTCGCCGAGCCGCTTCGCGATTTGCAAGGAAGCCCATACGGTGGCGCCCGAGGAAGGCCCTAACAGCAGTCCTTCCCGGCGCGCCACCAGCCTTGTCGTTTCAAGGGCGTCCTCATCCGAAACTTGAATAATTTCATCGTAGACGGCCGTGTTTAACGTTTTGGGGACGAAACCCGGGCTCGTTCCGACCAGCTTGTGCGGTCCCGGCTCTCCGCCGGACAATACGGGCGAACCTTTCGGCTCCACGACGGCAATGTAGAGGCCCGGAAGCTTCGCCTTCAACGTTTCACCCGTGCCGGTAATCGTTCCTCCCGTACCGGAGGACGCGACGAAAGCGTCCAGCTTCCCTTCCGTTTGTTCCAATATTTCAAGCGCGGTCGAATGCCGGTGCGCATCCGGATTCGCCGGATTTTCGAACTGGTTCGGAATGAAGCTGCCGGGCAGCTGCTCGCGCAGCTCTTCCGCTTTGCGAATAGCGCCGGGCATCCGCAAGGCGGCGGGCGTAAGGACGACTTCCGCTCCGTAAGCTCGCAGCAGCTTGATCCGTTCGGGCGACATATTGTCCGGCATGACCAATATAAGCTTGTATCCTTTCGCCGCGGCATTCATCGCCAAGCCGATGCCGGTATTGCCGCTAGTCGGCTCGATTATGGTCGTTCCGGGCCGTATTTCGCCCCGCCGCTCGGCGTCGGCGAACATGGAGAAGGCCGCCCGATCCTTCACGCTGCCGCTCGGATTATACCGCTCGAGCTTTACAATCACGTCTGCGCTTCCTTTTTCCTTCAGCCTGTTCAATTGAACGGCGGGCGTATCCCCGATCAATCCGGTAATATCCTGCACGATTTTTGGCATTGCCTGAACCTCTCCTTAATGTGGAGCAACCCTTCTCTCGAGCAGCGGACTCATGAGCAGCCATGCCGCTATCGGCACGATCCCGACCCCGAACAGCAGCCATACGACCGCTTGGGTCGAAAAATGGTATGCCGGCAGAACAAGCAAATAAGCCGCTACGCCGACGGTCCGGCCGGCGGTAAGGGCCAGCTCGCGCATAATAATGTATTCCTCGCGCTCCCTTGCGCTTTGCTCGGACATGCCGATCATATCGAACACGCGCGAGGTCATCGGTATAATATAAAGCGGATAAAAAAAAGCCGTTCCGATGCCAAGCACCAGCATCGTGGCGTAATTTACTTTCCATAGCAGCGGCAGGATAAACAACGAAATCATCAAAGCGCCGAACAGCATCGACTCGTTCCGCCGCTCCGGCTTAAGCTTGCTGCCGACGTACCAATTGCTGATCAATGCAACCAGAGACGTAATAAGGGCGTAATTGCCGAGTTTGCTTTCTTCCTTGGTCGCAATGTATACGGTCAAGCCGATCAGAAACATAAATACGCCTTCCCGTACGCCCTGCGCCGCAATAGCCAGAAACAGCCTTCGCCATAACGGGGACTCCTTCAGCTGCTCGTACGTATGAAGCCAATTGTAGGTGCCGCCCGCTTTTCTTTTTTTCAGCCAAAAGCTGAAGACGGCGCAGATACCGAACACAACAAGCGATATCGTGAAAATAAACGAATAACCGCGACTGCCGCCGTACCATGTGATCAGCAAACCGGATACCCATGGCGCCACCATGCTGGCCACCGCCCCCGTAAGTCCCGCGTATCCGTTGTACTTGTCGCGGTTGCCGGGCTCCGTAATCTCGAAATAGACGACGTTGTAAGCCAGCCAATAGAACCCTTGTCCAAGCCCGTTAAGGATGCCGAGCGGGACGTAATATTTCGTCGCCTGCTGCCCGAACAGCAGGACCAGAAAATAAAACACCCCCGACAACATGATCCCTAGCCGGAGGCTGTTCATCTTGTTATGTTCCTTTACCCATTTGCCCGCCAGCCAAAACGTAATTCCGCCTACGACGTAGCCGATTAATGAATAGATGCCGATTAACATATAGGACTGGCTTGCTTTCCATAAATAAACCGGCACGAACGTGCCCGAAAGGGCTGCAGCGATCGCAAACAGCGTTTGTACGGAAAGCAGCAGCACCGCTTGCGAATCAAGGCGGCCCGTTTGACGGACATCTGGATTATGCGACCTGCCCACACCCATTCCTCCTATTTGCTACGGGATTCGTCATGCTTAGGCTTACCCCCGGGAAATAGGATTACACTACCAAATGAAGGCGGCGCTTAAGGCGAATATTTCGCCGTTTTTCCGAACGCTTGCCGTATTTACGCTTTCTTCTGGGCGACAAGCCGCTCCAGCATCGTATCGCGGCCGGCTTGTCCCATTACCGAAGTGGTCCGGAAGCAAGCGGGGCATACATACCACACCACTTCAAACGTCTCGTTCACAAGCGGCTTGCCGATGGACGGGTGCGTCTTGGGCTGAAAGTTTCCGCCAACGGTCTGTACGCCGAGCTCCGCCATATATTCCTTGCATTCCGGACATTCGGGAGCTTCCTCCTGGTCGTCCACGATCGTTCTCAGAACGGCGTCGGCTTCTTGCCAGACCTTGTCCTTCCCTTCCGCTTCCTCGCTGAAGTCGGTCGGAATCTCTACGCCGTCCCAATCCTCCGTTTCGTCTTCCTCCCGGTCGATTCCGAATTGGACCGTACGGTAGCCGCTTAGTTCATTGTCGCAATGCGGGCAATATTCTTCCGGTCCCAATTCTTCGTCCCATACTATTTCCGTTTGACACCAGGGACATATCGTATGCTCGGACATGCCAAAATCCCTCCAAATCGTTCAACTCATATGATTTAAATAAATAAAACCGGCGGCAAAAAACAAAATCGCCACCGCCAAAAGAATGCCCCATAAATATTTCATAGCCATTCTCCCCGCATGGAATAAGAAAAAGCTTCTTGCGAAGTCTTTCAAGGATGTGGGGGCGTCCCCCGCTTACAGACTAACCGTTGCGCCGATCACGTACGACAACGAAATGGAAATGACCATGGCGATAAAGCCGACCGCCCGGTTATCGCTTGCGATTTCTTCGTCGATTCGGAACACCGGCGTAAGAAACTCGAACAGGAAATAGGCGGCAAGCAGCAGGACAAAGCCGTAGGCGCTCCAGATCAAGCTTTCGTAGACCGAATCCTGCATCGCTATCGAAAAACGGAAGATGTTGCATATGCCGAATATTTTGCCGGCTGTCGCCATGGCGACAGCCAAATTCCCTTTTTTGATTTCATCCCACGTTCTATAACGGGTAACCAGCTCGAATATGGACAAAAAAACAATGAGCGAGAACACCGCAACCGATACATAAATCAGGGACGCAATATACGGATGGCCAAGCCACTGATCGATTTCTTTTCCCATACGAACCTCCCGTCTTTATCGGAATGGAGGGCGGGAGCTATTTCAGCTCCGCCACCGTAACGCCCGCCCCGCCTTCGCCGTACGCTCCGAGCCTGTAGCTCTTCACGTGGCTGTGTCTGCGCAAATATTCCTGAATGCCGTTTCTGAGCACGCCGGTGCCTTTGCCGTGAATAATATAAACTTGGCCCATCCCGGCTAGGAACGATTCGTCCAGGAAGCGGTCCACTTCGATTAGCGCCTCCTCGAGGTTTGCTCCCCTCAAGTCGAGCTCCATCCGAACCTGATCGTCGCGCGTCCGCTTCAGGCTGGCCGCCTGCTTCGGCTGCTGCGGCTTGACGGAGGCCGCCGGCTTGATCAGCTCCAGATCGTCGAGCGCCACCTTCATCTTCATGATGCCAAGCTGAACGACCGCTTCTTTGCTGCCGGACAGTTCGACGACAAAGCCTTTTTGGTTCAGGCTGTGCACCGCCACCTCGTCCCCGGGCGAAATTTTGTCTTTTTTGGACGGCTGTTTCTTTTTGGCCTTCGCCAGCTCCGGCGCCGCCTCCTCCAACCTTCGCCTTGCTTCAATCAGCTTGTGCTCCTTGACGGCAGCGCCTTCCTCCAGCGCCAGCTTGCGCAGATCGGCGATAATTTGCTCGGCTTCCCGCTTCGCCTTCGCAACGGCTTCGCGCGCTTCCTCCTGCGCTTTACGGAGCAGCTTGTCGCGCTGCTCCTCGAATTTGCGAAGCTCCGCTTCATGCCGAGCCCGCTCGAGCTCCAGCTCTCTGCGGAGCGATTCGGCGGCTTGTCTTTCGGACTCGGCTCCGATGCGGTCTTCCTCCAGCGAAGCGATCATGCTTTCGACGCGCTGATCCTCTTCGCTCACTTCTCCTCTTGCATGGTCGATAATATCCCGCGACAAGCCCAGCCGCTCCGCGATCGCAAACGCGTTGCTTCGTCCCGGTACCCCGACGAGGAGGCGATAAGTCGGACTCAGGGTCGCAATATCGAATTCCATGCTGGCGTTAATAATTCCTTTGCGCTCGTACGCATAGGCCTTCAGCTCGCTGTAATGGGTTGTGGCGACGATGCGGCAGCCTTTCCGGTGAATATGCTCCAGAATGGCGATCGCAAGGGCGGAGCCTTCCGCCGGGTCCGTTCCGGCGCCAAGCTCGTCGAGCAGCACCAGGCTTTTGGCGGTCATCGAATCCAGAATGCGAATAATATTGGTCAAATGGCTGGAGAACGTACTTAAGCTTTGTTCGATGCTTTGCTCGTCTCCGATATCGGCATAAATCGCGTCGAATACGCATAGCTGGCTGCCTTCTTCGGCCGGAACGAACAGGCCGGACATCGCCATGAGGCTGAGTAGACCGATCGTCTTCAGCGATACGGTTTTGCCGCCCGTATTGGGTCCGGTCACAATGATCGCCGTGTAATCGTTCCCCAGCGAGACGTCGATCGGCACGACCTTATCGGGCGCGATAAGCGGATGCCGCCCTTTCTTCAGCTTCAGGAAGCCCCGGTCGTTCATGATCGGCCTCGACGCTTTCATCTCGCGGGCCACTGCCGCTTTCGCATAAGCGAAATCAAGCCGGGCAAGCTGGTCGAGATTATGCCGCAGCGATTCCGCCGCTTCCGCCACTTTGGCGGTCAGCATCTGCAATATTTTTTCGATTTCCCGCTGCTCTGCCGCTTTTAGCTCCCTCAGCTTGTTGTTCATCGCGACGACCGCTTCCGGCTCGATAAAAAGCGTTGCCCCCGAGCCGGATTGATCGTGCACGATTCCGCCGAAATTCGCGCGGTATTCCTGCTTGACGGGAATCACGTAACGGTCTCCGCGAAGGGTAATGATCGCGTCCTGAAGCATCTTCTGCACGGAAGACGAACGGATCATTTGCTCCAGTTTCTCGCGGATCCGCGATTCCCCGCTCCGGAGCTCGCGGCGGATCGAAGCAAGCGCGGCGCTAGCGTTGTCCATCACTTCCGCTTGCTCGTCGATGCATGCGAAAATGTCGTCCTCAAGCGGCTTATGCTCCTCGATCAGCTCGGCCACGCCGTTCAGCAGCGGAATCGGCTCGTCTTCGTGAATGCCCGCGATATGACGCTTCACCCGCCGGGATGCTCTGGACGTAAGCGCGACATCGAGCAGCTCCGCCGGATTAAGCGTGCCGCCGATGCGGGCCCGCTGCAAAGCCGGTCCGATGTCGGCAACCCCTCCGAACGGAGCGCTGCCCTTCAACCGGTCCGCCGTATAGGCTTCGTCCGTCGTCTGAAGCATCAGCTTCACCGTTTCCAGGTCGGAGCTGGGCGCAAGCTTTTCCGCTTCCGCCTTTCCTAACGACGTCGCGGCGGCATTTTCCAATTTATATACAATTTTTCGAAATTCAAGCGTTGCTAAAATTTTGCCATCCAAGGCTCGAACACTCCTCTCGCCCTACTATTATAGCCGAACGGCGCATTCGTTGCACGCCATGGGCGGTAGTTTGGGACACATGATTTTCTAATAAGGTGGAGACAATAACATCGAATCGGCAGCAGTTGCCGCCGTCAGGAGCGAATGCTGCAGGAGTACCATCAATCCGTTTCTAATTAAACAGGGAGGTTACAATATGAAGTTTCTGGGCCATGTTGTACGCTTTATCGTATCCGCAATTGTGCTGATGATTGTCGGCTTCATCGTCCCCCAATTCGATGTCGGCGGATTCTGGAGCGCTTTGATGCTCGCGATTGTTATCGCCGTGATTGGCTGGATCGTCGAAGCGATATTCGGCAAAAGGGTTACGCCTTTCGGCCGGGGTATCGTCGGGTTTATCGTCAGCGCCGTCGTAATCTGGATCGCCCAATTTATCGTAGGGGGCGTAACCGTCTCCTGGCTTGGCGCGATTCTCGCTGCGCTGGTCATCGGGATTATCGACCTGTTCATTCCGGTCAGCTCGCCGTTCGAAGCGGGCCGCAACAACGGCAACGGCAACCGCAGCTAATCAATCAAGTAGCGGCAGCGCGTGCCGCCCTTGTCGGGAGACAAGGAATGAGCGCCGCTGCCGTTTCACCCAAGTTTCGGCAATTTGTGACAATTCGCTTCGTTATAAACCCGAATCATTGGTTAAAATAAGGAAGCAAGCGGCTTTAAAAGCCCGAAACGATAAGGAAGGAGGCAATGGAATGAAAAAATGGATATGGTTCGGAGCCGTTTTCCTTCTTGTTTTTGCCCTTGCGGCTTGCGGCGGCAATAACAACCAGGGAGCCGGAAACGACGCGAACAACGGCGGTGCCGCAAACGGCACGACGGACAACGGCGCGGGTGCCGGCGCCGGCGCGGAAGAAGGCGGAGGCGCAACGACGACGGCAGTGGCCGTCAAAGCGAAGAACTGGGAATTCGATCAGGCGGAATACCGCATTCCGAAAGGAACGGATATTACGTTGTCGCTCGAATCGACGGAAGGCATTCACGGCCTTGCCATCCGAAATACGGACTATACCGTAGAGAATGGCGCTTCGACGACGGTCAACCTCGCGGAAGCAGGCGAATACGAATTGTATTGCAACGTTCCGTGCGGCACCGGCCATTCGAAAATGGTGTCCAAGATTATTGTGGAATAGCAGCAATGGCAGTCCGCAATTTTATACCAACAACAACAGCAGCCGTATGAACGGCTGCTGTTGTTTATACCTTATGGATAAGATTCATTAGCTTTGCTCGATTAGCTCGATCCACTCGTTAAACTCCGTTTGCAGCTTGGCATATTCCTGCTCAAGCTTCCGGTGAATCCCAACGAGGCGTCCGTGTTCCTCGCGCAGCCTCTCCAGCTCTTTCTCCGCTTCCCGTTTTTCGCTTAGAAGCCGTTCGCCTTGCGCATCAAGCCGTTCCGTATGCTGGGCGGCCGCCGCCGCTTCGCGAAGAGCCAGCTCCAGCTGTTCGCTCAGCCGCTTCTCCGCTTCCTCCCGCTGGCGAACATAGTGCTCTTCCAGCTGCCCGCGCTCCGCTTCAAGCCGCTCCGCTTGCTGCAAAGCGATCTGCAGCCGTTCGCTTAAATCGCGCTCTCTCGCCGCGGCCGCTTCGATCTGCTGCGATGCGATCCGCTCGCGTGCGGCGGTATATTCCAGCTGCTCGGTCAGCACGCTTTCCCGCTCTTTGAACGCCTCCAGCTGACGGGCATACTCCTGGCCAAGCGCTTCCGATGCCGCAATGTCGCTGCGCAGCCGCGCCACTTCCTCTTCCAGCTTCGCTTGAACGGCCGCGTGCTCCCGCTTCAGCTTGTTCTGATGCTCCTCCTGCTCCTCGAACAGCATCTGCTGCAGCTCTTCGTATTCTTGCTTCATCCGGTCAAGCTCATCCTTATGCGACTGACGCAATTCCTCGGCGCGCCGCTCCAGATCGCCGCATTGCCGTTCCAGCCTGCTGCAGCGCTCGTTATGCTCAGCCGTCAGCTTGCTTTCGCGCTCGTTGTAGCTCGCTTCAAGCTTGGCCTTGTCGGCTGCAAACTTCTCGGCGAGCGAAGCTTGCCGTTCCGCGTGTTCCCGCACAAGCGCCTCGAGCTGCTCCTGATGCCGCTGCTCCAGCATGTCTTTCTCGCGCCGGAACTCCCGCTCAAGCTCTGCCTCGCGTTCCGCATGGGCTTGAGCCAATTCCGCGGTATGCTCCTGATGCTGCCGCATAAGCAGATCCAGCTTGGCCGCGAATTGCTCTTCTTGAAGCGCCAGCTTCTCGTCGCGGCGCGCAAGCTCCGCTTCGCTATGTAATCGAAGCCGTTCGATCGCTTCCTCATGCTCCTGCATGAGACCGAGCAGCTCCTCCTCGTGCTTTTGCCCGGCTTCGCGCAGCAGCTCTTCCATCTGCTTGATTTGCTTCTCCCGTTCGTTGTCCCATGCCGCTTTCAGTTCCGCTTCGCGCGACGCAAATTGCTCCTTCAGCTCGGACATCGCCGCCTCGTGCCCCGCGGCAAGCGCGGCAACCGCAGCTTGGCGGTCCGCCTGCTGCTTCGCAAGCTGCTCTTCGAATTTTTGCTGCTGCAGCTTGCTTCTTTCCAGCCATTTGCGCTGCTCGGTTTCATGCTCTTGCATCAGACCGAGCAATTGCTCCTCGTAAGCGGCTTTCTGCTCCGACGCTTGCTCGGCACGCTGACGCTCGAACAGCAGCTCGCGCTGCTCAAGCTCCTTGCGGTGCATGTCCAGCAGCTGTTCCCGTTCTTGCGCAAGCGCCGCGGCTTCCGCTTCGTGAACGGCCGTAAGCTGCGCCCGTTCTTCCTCATGCGCTGCCGCGACCCGCTCCAGTTCGGCCGCATGGGCATCCCGAAGCCGTTCCAGTTCGGCGGCATGGGTTTCCGCAAGCCGCTTCAGCTCTGCGTCCCGCTGATCGGCAAGCTGCTTGGCCTGTTCAAGCTGTTCCATATGCTCCAGCTGCAGCCGCTCAAGCTCCTCCATATGCTCCAGCCGCAGCGCCTCAAGCTGCTCCGCTTGGCCGCTCTTCAACTGTTCCAGCAGTTCGCCGTTCTCCCGCTTCATCAGCTCGAGTTGTTCCGCATGCTCGCGTTTCAGCCGCTCAAGCAGGTCCGTTTGCTCGCTCTTCAGCTGCTCAAGCTGCTCCGCATGCTCGCGTTTTTGCCGCTCCAGCCGATCGGCATGCTCGCCCTGCGCGGCAAGCAGCTTGTTGTTGTATTCGTCCGCCAGCATCGCGGCATGGGAGCTATGGTCGGCTACGAGATCCGCCAGAAGCTTCTCCTGCTCCGAACGCAGCGCGGCAAGCTCCTCTTCGTGCGCCTCGCTCATCTCTTCCGACCGCCGGCGCCAATCGTCAAGGCTGCGCTTGAGCTCGTCCTTCTCCAGCTCCAGCTCCAGCAGCTTTTCCTCGGCTTCTTCGGCAGCCGCCTTCATCCCGGCTTCAAGCTTCTCCCGTTCGGCCGCATATTCCTGCTTAAGCCGCGCAAGCTCCTGCCTGGCCTCGGAACCGATCCGCAGCGCCTCGTCGAGCTCGGCCCGCACGTCCTCCAGCAGCCTGTTCCGCTCGAAGCTTTCCTGCTCCAGCCGGGCCGCCGCGGAACGGAGCGCCTCTTCTTGCTCCATCGCGGCCAGCAGCTGCTCGTCCGCAAGCGCGATTCGCCCTTCCAGCGCCTGCTTCTCCTGTTCCCAAGCCGATTCGAGCTGAGCCAGCTTGACTTCCAGCTTGCGCTTCTCCTCCAGCCATTCGTTTCGCCGGCTGTCGAACTCCGCAAGCATCCGCTGCTCGACAAGCTGCTTCTCCGTCTGCCATGCCTGCTCCCGCTCTTCCGCCAGCCGTTGCCGTTCCTGTTCGGCCGCTTCCGCCAGCTCCATCCAGGAGCGCTCGCGGCTTTCCCATTTCTCCTCCCAAGCCCGGCGCTGTTCCTCCAGCTTGGATGCGTAATCCTGTTCGGCCTGGGCTAGCAGCTCCGCAAACGCCGCCTGCTCGGCGGACATCGCCTCCGCCGCCGCAGCCCGTTCGGCCGCCAGCTTCTCCGCCGCAGCGGCCAATTCCCCCGCAAGCTTCGCGTCAGCCGCAGCCAGCGCTTCCCGCATAGCCGCGTCGGCTTCTTCCGCGAGCCGCTCCAGCTCAAGACGCGACTGCTCCCGCAGCTGATCCAGCGCATTTTGCAGCAGGATGGCGTTTTCCTTTTCCTTCTCCAGCTCCTGCGCCAAAGCGATCCGGCGAGCCTCTTCCTCGTGCAGCGAGTCGTTCTCGCGGCGGAGCCGGAACGTCTCTTCGGCCAACTGGACGGCGGCGAGGACGGCCAGCTTCGGCATGTCGAGCCTCGGATAGCTTTTGGCCAGCTTCTGCATGCTATCGTCCACCGTGCCGGCTACCCGCTTCATATAATCCGGGTTATTGTGGCCCTTTAGCTTGTATTGTCCGCCGTATATGTCAACAGTTACAACAACTTGATCAGCATCCATTGGGGGCTATCCTCCTCTTGTCTAGTCGCTTTTCTAAGGTGCAAAAAGCCGCATCGACGCTCACTAGGGAACTATTCGATGCGACTTTGGAGGTTTCCTGCCTATTTACGCAATTCCGCTGCAAAAGATTGTTCTAATGAAGCGACGACTTTGCCGTGAAGCTCCGTTACTTCCTCGTCCGTCAGCGTGCGCTCGTTATGGCGGTATACAAGCGAAATCGCCACGCTCTTTTTGCCTGCGCCAAGCTTCTCGCCCGTAAAGACGTCGAACACCTTCACCGACTCAAGCAGCTCGCCGGCCGTTTCCCGGGCTTTAAGAATAAGGCTTGCCGCCGGGACGTCCGCCCCGAGCACCACCGCGATATCGCGCTGCATCGCCGGGAAGCGCGGCAGCTCTTTATGCGCGATGTCGAAATCCGCCTCCGCATACACCGGATCAAGCTCGATTTCAAAAACATAAGTGTCGCCGAGATCGGCGCCGCGCTGCAGCTCCGGATGCAGCTGGCCGACATAACCGATGATGAGGCTGCCCTGCGCCGATTCCAGCGTCACGGCCGCGGTGCGGCCCGGATGGAAGCCGTCCGGCTGCTGCGCCGAATAAGAAACTTTGCCTTCCAGCCCTACGGTTTCGAATACCGTTTCCAACACGCCCTTCGCGTCGAAGAAATCGACAGGCGAAGCCTTCCGGTTCCACTGCGCTTCCGCCCGGCTGCCCGTAAGAAGTCCGGCGAGGCGATGCTTCTCGCGCGGCTGGCGCGTCAGCTGCTCCTCTTCCGTATGGAACACGCTGCCGATCTCGAACAGAAGCGCCGACTCGTTCTTCCGGTTCCGGTTGTAGGCCGCGATGTCGATCATCTGCGCAATGAGCGTCGTCCGCAGCACGCTGCGGTCCTCGCTCATCGGCATGGCCAGCTTCACCGGCTTCGCGCCCTGTTCGGCAAGCGCCGGGAACAGCGCCGCCTTATCCGGCGACGTAAACGAATAGCTGACGACCTCGTGAAGACCCGCGCCAGTCAAGCGCTTGCGCAGCTCGCGGCGTATCGCCTGCGGCTTCGTCAGAGCGCCCGGCACCGTGTCGCCGTGGATCGCCGTCGTCGGAATATTGTCGTAGCCGTACAAACGGGCCACTTCTTCGATCAAATCGACGTCAAGGGCGATGTCGCCGCGGCGGCTCGGAACCTCTACCGTAAATTCACCGTCGGGAGCGCCGGCGCAGCCGAAGCCCAACCGCTCGAAAATCGTATGAACCTCAAGCTCCGACAGGTCGGTCCCGAGGTAGCGGTTAATTTTGTCCAGCGTCACGTTCAGCCGTTTGGCCGCCGGCGCGTCCTGGGCGTCGCTGGCGATCCCTTCCGTCACGAGTCCGTCCGCCAGCTCCGCGATTAAAGCCGCAGCGCGGTCAAGCGCCGGAATGACGCGTCCCGGATCGACTTCCTTCTCGAAGCGGATGCTCGCTTCCGAACGAAGGCCAAGCTGGCGGGACGTCTTCCGTACGGTGCCCCCGTCGAATTTGGCCGACTCGAGCACGACGTTGACCGTGCCGTCCGTTACTTCGGAGTTGGCGCCGCCCATGACGCCCGCCAAGGCGATCGGCTTGCTCGCGTCCGTAATGACGAGCATATGCGGCTCCAGCTTGCGCTCCTGGCCGTCAAGCGTCTCCAGCGTTTCGCCCGCTTCCGCAAGGCGAACCTCGATGCGGCCGCCCTCGATACGGTCGGCGTCAAATGCGTGCAGCGGCTGGCCGTATTCGTGCATGACGAAATTCGTGACGTCGACCACGTTGTTGATCGGGCGAATGCCGACGGCGATCAGACGGTTTTGCAGCCAAAGCGGCGAAGGACCGATTTTGACGTTTTTGATGTAGCGGGCATGATATTGCGGGACCAGATCGGGCACGCGAACCTTGACCGCCACATGATCCGCCGTGCGGTCCGCGGAATGGTTGACTTCCGCGTTCGGAAGCCGAACCGGGCGGCCGGTCAAGGCGCCTACCTCGTAAGCGACCCCCAGCATGCTGAGGCAGTCCGAACGATTAGGCGTCAGGTCCAGCTCCAGCACCTCGTCGGCGAGGCCAAGCACTTCGCCGATCGGCGTTCCGAGCGGCAGCGAATCCGGCAGCACGAGGATGCCTTCCTGCTGCTCCTTCGGCAGCAGCTTGTCGTTGATGCCAAGCTCCTTCGCCGAACAGATCATCCCTTGCGATTCGACGCCGCGCAGCTTGGCGCGCTTGATCTTCAGGTCGCCCGGCAGCTTGGCGCCGACCGTCGCGACCGGAACCTTCTGCCCGGCGTCGACGTTTCTTGCGCCGCAGACGATTTGCAGCTCCTCGCCCGTGCCGACGTCCACCTTGCAGACGTTCAGCTTGTCGGCATCCGGATGCTTCTCGCGGGATTTGACATAACCGACCACGACGCCGGTTACTCCTTTATCGAGCGGCTCCACGCCGTCGACCTCGATGCCGCCGCGCGTAATTTTCTCGGCCAGATCCGCCGCCGAATAACCCGACAGATCGATATATTCGTTTAACCATTGATAGGATACTTTCATCTCGTATTGCGCTCCCTTCCCGTTACATTCTCGCGAATTGGCTTAAGAACCGGATATCGTTCGTGTACAGATGACGGATGTCGTCGATGCCGTATTTCAGCAGCGCGATCCGGTCGATTCCCATGCCGAACGCAAAGCCGCTCACTTTATTCGGATCGTATCCGCCCATCTCCAGCACGCGCGGATGAACCATGCCGCATCCAAGAATTTCCAGCCATCCCGTATGCTTGCACATGCGGCAGCCATGGCCGCTGCATTTCACGCACGTCACGTCCACTTCGGCGCTTGGCTCCGTGAACGGGAAGAAGCTTGGACGGAGCCGGATTTCCGTCTGCTCGCCGAACATCTGCTTCGCGAATTGGAGCAGCGTGCCCTTCAAGTCGCTCATGCGGATGTTTTCTCCGATAACGAGCCCTTCGACCTGCATGAACTGGAACGAGTGGGTCGCGTCGTCGTCGTCGCGGCGGTATACTTTGCCCGGGCAAATGACTTTGACCGGCTTGCCGTTCATATGATTCATCGTACGGACTTGAACCGGCGACGTATGGGTCCGCATCAGCAGGTCCTCCGTCAGGTAAAACGAGTCCTGCATGTCGCGGGCCGGGTGGTTTTTCGGCAGGTTAAGCGCCTCGAAATTGTAATAATCGGTTTCCACTTCCGGGCCTTCGGCCACCGAATAGCCCATCCCGACAAAAATGTCCTCCAGCTCCTGGGCGATCTTGTTCAGCGGATGAACGGCGCCCGCGGCTTGCCGCGTGCCGGGCAGCGTCACGTCAACCGTCTCCTCGCGCAGCCGCTTGTTCGTTTCCTCCTGTTGATACGCTTCCTGCTTCGCGTCGATGACGCTTTCGATCGCGGCGCGGACATCGTTCGCGATTTGCCCGATAACCGGGCGCTCCTCCGCGCTCAAAGCCCCCATGCCGCGCAAAATTTCCGTGAGCGCGCCTTTTTTGCCCAAATATTTAACCCGCAAATCCGCAAGCTGCTGCGGGGTTTGCACGTTTTCCAGCTCCTGCAGCGCGCTTGCGCGCAAAGCTTCCAAACGTTCCTTCATCGTCAATCGCCTCCGCTAAAGTTCATGGTTTGCAAAACGCAAAAAAGGCCTTTTCTCCCGCAAGGGACGAAAAGACCGTGGTACCACCCTTATTCGGATTGCGCGGCGTTTCGGCACGCCGCAGCGCATGAAACAGCGATGCGCCGCAATCCCTTATATCCCGTTAACGGCGGGAACCGGACTATCCCTACTGGCGCTGCTCAGCGCACGCTTTCAGGCGTCTGCTCCGGAGTGAATTTCGGCAGCCTGTAATCCGCGAGTCCGCTCTCAATCGACGGCGGTCTCTCCCTGTGCGAAAGCTCTGCGTACTTGTCTCCATCTTCGCTTTATTGCTTTTGATCCTGCTTGCATATAAACATTATTGTCTATTATATGCGCTTGGCCGCGCCGTTGCAAGCCGCTAATGCGGCGTCTGGACGGGAAAAGGCGCCTTGCGGCTCCGCACGGGAACTGCAAGGCCAAGCGCCTTCGCTTCCAATCAATAATTCCGGAACGGAATTTGCTCGACCGTCCGTTCCCCATAACCGTCCGTAACGGCCAGCTCCGCGATATAGTCGCCGGGATGGGCGAGATAAAAGCGTTCCGCCCGATACGAATAGCGGACGAAGCCCTCAAACGCTTCGTAAGACGTATCCTCGTAAAGGGCAAGCGGCACCTCGACCGGGATCTTATCCGGCCCGCCGGCGGAACGAAGCAGCAGCTCGACCCGCTCGGGTTCTCCCGATTGCTCGGGCAGCCATATTTTGACCGTAATGGCGTTGTTTCCGACCGCGTTAGGCGTTATGTTCAAGGTCAGATGCCGGGTTTCGCCCATCTTGTGATAAGCGAGCGGTTCCCCTGCCGGAACGGGCGTCATGTACGTAAACAAGCCGGCGATTGCGACGATGGCCGCCATCAGCGCGAAATCGATCGCAAGAAGCCGCCGTTCCGGCAGCATGCGCCGGCGCACGCGCCGCCGAAGCAGCGCCCCCGTGACCAATACGAGCACGACCAGCGCCGACTTGGCGGTCAGGAGACGGCCCCAGTGTGTAAAGAACAGGGACGACCAGCCCGGCAGCAGCGTCGCGGCCGTCCCGAGGCCGGTTACGATCAGCGCCGCCAATGCGATCGCCGCCGCTTGCGAGAAGCTTTCGGCGAAACGGCCGGCTTCCTTCCTCTCCGCCCGCCAGAACAAAACAAGCAGGAGCAGGCCTCCCGCCCATACGGCTGCGGCAACCAAATGCACGAAGTCGAGCAGCACCGAGGCCGACGCATACGGAGAGGCAAGCGGATGGCCGTTCCAGCTTTCGGCCGCGGCCAGCAGCAGCGCCCATACGGCTTTGACCGGATCGGAAAGCTTAAGCGCGGCGAAACCAAGCAGCGACAACGCGAGCAAAGCAAGCCACGACTTGCCGACGTTCGTTTCCGTAAACAGGCGGAGCCATTCCTCGGCGCCTCCCTGCTGACCGGCCATCAGCCGATCGGCCTGCACAAAGATATGCAGCAGAACGGCCAGCAGCAGTACCCTTGCCCCGAGAAGCCCCCACTTGTCCATTAAACCGCGCTGAACGGCGTTGCCCGGCTTGACGCCGGAAAACCAGAGCATAATGCCCGCGGCAAACAGCATCGCGGCATAATACGCTGCGCGGACCGCGTAAAAAAACAGCTGCCAGGCCGTAAGCCCCCCGGCTTGATCCGTTCCGCCGTGCGCATGGCCCGCCTGCTTATGCGGATCGTAGTCCGCGGCGTCCGGCCCGCCGCCCGCAGCGGCCATCAAGCTTGCCTGCCCTCCCGAATCCGCCGCGGCGGCAAACGCCGCGGCCGGCAATCCGGCGCTCAGCCAATACAACATAACGGCAACGACGATCGTCCATGCTGCCGCAGCACGGCGGCGCGCCGTTGCTCCGTCGATAAAAAGCATAAATAAGCTCACTTCCCGTCGAATGTCCATTCCAGCTACCAGTGTACTAGAGATGGAAAAAAAGAACAAACCAAAACGGCAGGCGGCCGCTTGCCGCGAATTGGACAAACGAGAGAGCACGCCGAACGAAACGCCCTTGCGCAACGGCAAATCGGCGTCCCCCTTAACGGGAAGACGCCGCGCGAGCGGGCGTATAGGCCGGAACGCTCCGGCGCATAACTACAATCAGAAAGGAGGGGCTTTACGTTCCATGCCCGAACACCCGTACAAATTCGCCGAGCTTGGAGAAGATCCCGACTTGATCGATTCCATCCAAGCCCTTGAACAGAAGCTGTCCGCCAAACACGGCAAGCCGATCACCTTAATCGCTTATGAAAAGGAGAGCGGCGAAGCCGCGACGGCTTCTTCCTCTTAAACGGAAAGCATCCGGCCGGGCTGCCGCAAGCTCGGTCAGGACTGCTTTTCTTTTTTGTCCTTGTTATATTCCGGCCAATAACCGGATCCGATCGTCGGACAACCGCGGTCGTCCTCCCATATGTACACCCATCCGCCGATATGCGTCCGGACGGCGTCCCTCACCCATACGCGGCAGTAATCGTTATTCTCCTCCATGCCGTAATACTCCTCGAGCTCATCCATCGCCGCAAGACCGAGCCGGTCGACCGTTACCCACTGCCCCTTCACGAGCGTCTTGGAGCCGTCGCGGACCACGGCCGGATAATGCCCGCAATCGACCAGTCTTCCGGCAATGGCGCCGATCTCGGCTTCCTTTATATGATCCTTAATAATATGGCGGTTCGGCTGTCCAGGCAGCAACGTGCCGTAGACAAATACTTTAATCCCGTTGCCGGTCATCGTTAGCCCTCCTCTTCGGTCGGATATCCGGAAGTCGTTTCCCATCGATTCGCGCGCCACCGTCACATAAGGCGGCACGTCCATTGTTACAACATATTAGGCAAGTCTTTTTCCCATTCCTGCTAACGCTCTTCTTTGCACCGGTTAAAACAACGACAGAGCCTTGAACGCAAGGCTCTGTCGTTGAACCGAATAGATTTATTCCTTCGTCACCAGCTTCAGCGGCGCCGGGATCGATTTGTCCACGGTCTTGCCCTGCAGCACCTCGTAAGCGGCTTGCACCGCCATTTGGCCGATCAGCTCGGGCTGCTGCGCCACGGTTGCGGTCAGCTTGCCGGCCGCGATCGATTTCAGCGCGTCTTCGTTGCCGTCGAAGCCGATGACCGGGATGTCTTTGCCGGAGCTGCGAATCGCTTCGATGGCGCCAAGCGCCATTTCGTCGTTATGGGCAAAAACGGCTTGCACGTCGGGGTTCGCCTGCAGCAGGTTTTCCATCACGTTGAGCCCCTTCGTCCGGTCGAAATCCGCGGCTTGCTTGGCCACGACGTTCAAATCCTTGTCCGCGATTTCATGGAAGCCTTTGCCGCGTTCGCGGGTAGCCGATGCGCCCGCAACGCCTTCAAGCTCAACCACCTTCGCGCCTTTGCCAAGAAGCTGTACGATATATTCCGCGGCCATTTGGCCTCCTTTCACGTTGTCCGAAGCGACAAGCGCTTCGACATCCCCTTTATCCGAGGAGCGGTCGAGCGTGATGACCGGAATGCCCAGGCTGTTCGCCGACTCGACGACCGTCGAGATCGCGGCCGAATCGGCCGGATTGATAAGCAGGACGTTGACGCCCTTTTGAATCAGATCGTCCACGTCGTTGCTTTGCTTGGCGGAATCGTTCTGCGCGTCGACGACGATCGTTTCCATGCCGTGCTTGTTCGCTTCCGCAACGACGCCGTCTTTCAACGAAACGAAAAACGGGTTGTTCAAAGTGGAGACGGAAAGCCCGATTTTAATGTTCTTCAAATCCCCGCCCGCATTCGGCTTCGCCCAGCCGGGCGGTTCCAGGGAACATCCCGCGGTTATAAGAAGCAAGAGCGCTGCTGCCAATAAGAACGAAAGCTTTTTCATCGTTTTTCTCTCCCTTATGCGGATTTCTTCCGGTCAATGAGTACGGCGATAAAGATGACGACGCCTTTGACAACCATCTGATAGAAGGAAGATACGCCGAGCAAGTTGAGTCCGTTGTTCAGCGTGCCGATAATGAGCGCGCCGATCAGCGTGCCCACGATGCGGCCGCGGCCGCCGGATAGGCTTGTACCGCCGAGAACGACCGCCGCGATGGCGTCAAGCTCGTACGAAGTGCCCGCGGTCGGCTGCGCCGAGTTCAGGCGGGATGTCAGAATGGCGCCGGCCAATGCCGACAGCATGCCAGCCAGAGAGTAAATCATAATTTTGACGCGCGGCACTTTGATGCCGGACACGATCGTTGCTTTTTCGTTGCCGCCGATCGCGTACGTTTTTCGTCCGAACGATGTTTTGTGCAAAATGACCCAAAGAACGGCAAAGGTAACGATCATCGTCACGGCAGGCACCGGAATGCCGAACAGATAACCCCGGCCGAACAGCTGGAACGCCAGGCTGTCCCCCAGTCCGGTGATCGGATTGCCGTCGGTGTAAACGAGCGTCAATCCTCTGAAGACCGTCATCGTTGCCAATGTCGCGATAAACGGCGCCATTTTCCCTTTTGTAATCATTAGACCGTTAACCATGCCCATGATCCCGCCAAGCAAACAGCCGATCAGGATCGCGATAACCGGGTCAAATCCGGAAACCATCATATTGGCCACGAAAGCGCTGGACAGCGCCAATATGGAGCCGACGGACAAGTCGATGCCGCCGGTCAAAATGACAAAGGTCATGCCAAACGCAATCAAGGCGTTAATCGATACTTGCCGGAGCAAATTCAAAATATTAAGCGGTTCCAAAAAGCTCGGATTAAGCGCCGATACGATTATGATCAGAATAATGAGGCCGAGCAGCGGTCCCAATTTTTGCGTAATTTGCGATAACCGAAAGCTTTGCGCTCCGATCGCTTCATTTCTTGTCGTCATGTTCGTTTCCCCCTGTCGCAAGCGTCATTATTTTTTCCTGTGTCGCTTCTTCCTTGCTTAATTGTCCCGTAATCCGGCCTTCGTGTACGACAACGATGCGATCGCTCATGCCAAGCACTTCCGGCAGCTCGGAGGAGACCATGATAATGGCGACGCCATGGCCCGTCAGCTCGTTCATCAGCTGGTAAATTTCGCGTTTGGCGCCGACGTCCACGCCCCGGGTCGGCTCGTCCAAAATGAGAAGCTTCGGATGAATGCCTACCCACTTGGCGATGACGACCTTCTGCTGATTGCCGCCGGACAAATTTCCCGCCGCCGTTTCCGCGGAGTGGGTTTTGATCTGCAGCCGCTTGATGAGCGCGTCCACAAAGGTCTTTTCCCGCTCGGAGGAGATCAAGCCTTTCGAAGTAAAGCTGCTCAGGCTGGGAAGCACCATGTTGTCGCGGACGGAAAAATCGAGAATCAGCCCTTCGTCCTTGCGGTCTTCCGTGATGAAACCGATTCCAAGTTTTACCGCGTCAACCGGCTTGCGGATCGAGACTTTTTGGCCGAAGACGCGAATCTCGCCGCTGTCCAGCCGGTCCAGACCGAACAAGGCTCTCATCATCTCCGTGCGCCCGGAGCCCATAAGCCCGGAGAAGCCGACGATCTCGCCTGCGCGGACCTGGAAGCTTACATCCTCGAACCATCCCTTCCGCGAGGCATGCTTCACCTCAAGCACGATCTCGCCGGGGTTCGGCTTTCTCGCCGGAAAGCGCTCGGTCAGCTCTCTGCCGACCATTTTCCGCACGACTTCGTCAAAGCTGGTGTTCGGGATGTCCTTCGTATCCACGGTCCGGCCGTCCCGCATGACGGTAATCCGGTCGCAAATGGCGAATATTTCTTCCATCCGGTGCGAAATATAAACGATGGACACGCCTTCTTTTTTCAAAGACGCGATGACGTCAAACAGCTTTTGGATTTCCCTTTCCGTCAATGCCGACGTCGGCTCGTCCATAATAATCACCTTCGTATCCGTCAGCAGCGCTTTGGCGATTTCGATCATCTGCTGCTGGCCGACCGAGCATTTGCCGGCTTCGATATGAAGCGGTATGTCGACGGCCAGCTTTTGGAACTGTTCCTTCGCAAGCGCCTTCATTTCCTTCATTCTCAGAAGCCCCCAAGGGGACGACATCTCCCGGCCGATAAACAAGTTTTCCAGCACCGTCATATCCGGCCATATATTGAGCTCTTGATGGATAAAAGCGATGCCTTGGAGCTCCGCTTCTTTCGGATTCGAAAAATACGTCTCCCTGCCGTCAATGAGAATGGTTCCCTCGTCCCTTGCATGCAGGCCGGTAAGAATATTCATTAACGTGGACTTGCCGGCGCCGTTCTCCCCCATGAGGGCGTGAACCTCGCCATCCCGCAATTCAAAGTCGACGCCGGACAATACCTGGTTGCTGCCGAAGGCTTTGCGGATTCCCTTCATTTGAATTTGCATCGCGGCATCCTCCTAAAGGTTTTTGTGAATAGTCGCCCTAACACAGGGCGAGGAGCAAAAAGCCTGCTTCGAAAGCATACGCTTAGGTTTTTGTGAATAATGGCCACTTAATGGCTATGGAACAAAAAGCCTGCTTCGAAAGCGTTCGCTTAAATTTTGTGACAATCAAAAATAGACGCCTGCTTGTAAAATAACGTTAGCGTACGGTTTCGCTTCGCCTGTCCGGATGACGGCTTTCGCCTTGCGGGCGAGCCGCTTGAACTCTTCGTGAGGACATCGCTCGACGCCGCTGCCGCCGAATTTACGCTCGATATAATGAAGCGCTTTCGGATTGTCCGCCGCCATTTCTTCCGCAACGACCACTTTCTCGATCTCCATGTCGGATGCGATCGCATTCACCGTCTCTTCAAAGCTCGGCGAGCCGAGCGTTAGCGCCAGATCGATTTTCCGGACGCCTTCCGGTATCGGGAGCCCGACATCCGCGATCACGATCGTATCGGTATGTCCCAGATCGGCCAGCACCTTCGAAATATGGCTGTTCAGAATGCCTTGTTTCTTCATCTTACATCTGCGCCTCCACTTCCCGGCGCTTCGGCATGCCGCCCTGCGCCCCGAATTTCGTCACGGACAAGGAAGCGGCGCGATTGGCGAAACGGACGCTGTCGGCAATCGGTTTTCCTTCGGCAAGCGCCACGGCAAACGCGGCGTTAAACGTATCCCCCGCTCCTGTCGTATCGACAACATCTACCTTGTAGGAAGGAACGAGCACCTCTTGTTCGCCGTCAAAGTACCGGACGCCTCTGCTTCCCTCGGTGACAAACAGCTTGTTCGGATACTTGCGAAGAGCCTCCGAAACGCCGATGTCCGGAAATAATACTTTCGCCTCGTGTTCGTTCGGCGTTATATAAGCGGCGTTCTCGATAACCTCCTCGGCGAGCGGGCGGGCCGGTGCGGGATTGAGCAGCAAAGGAATGCCAAGCTTCTTGCACACTCTGCTCGCATGAACCACGGATTGCTCCGGGATTTCCTGCTGAATGATTGCCATATCCGCTCCCTCAAAAGCCTTGATGGACCGATCGATATAGCCGGGCGTTACTTCGTTATTGGCCGCCTGAACGAAAACGATGCTGTTGTCGCCCTCGGCCAATACGATGTGCGCCGTTCCGCTTTCCATATGTGTAACCGGTTCCACATAATCGATAGAAACACCGTTGCTTTTAAAATTGTTCAAAATCTGCTCGCCGTAAAGGTCGTCCCCTACGCGTCCGACCATCGTAACCTCGGCTCCGAGGCGCGACGCGGCAACCGCCTGATTGGCGCCTTTGCCGCCGGGAACGGCTTTGAAGCTTTCTCCGAGAACCGTTTCGCCGGCTCCCGGACGTTTGGACGCCGTCACGACAAGGTCGATCGACGCGCTTCCGATCACAACGATTTTAACCATAGTGCTCCACCTTTCTGGTCGTATCCCGCTCGATGAACGTAACGGGCATTTGGATCGTTTTCTGTGTCATATCTTTATTCTCGATCAATTGAATCAATAACCGGGCCGCCGCTTTGCCCATATCGTACGCGGGCTGCCGGATCGTCGTCAGCGACGGCGTCAGCAGGCTGCTTAGGGGAACGTCGTCGAATCCGATAATCTGCACGTCTTCCGGAACCTTCTTGCCGAGCCGGAGCGCTTCATGCAGGACGGCCGTCGCAACGATATCGTTGCTGGCGATAACCCCGTCGGTATCGGGATGCTTCTCGAACAGCTCCCTCGCCCAGGTTCCCGCCTCCGTGAAGGAAAACGACGATGTCTGAATAACGTTAAACGAAATTCCGCTGCCGCTTAACGCTTCGACTGCGCCTTGGTAACGGTCCTGTGCCGGACGGATATGCCCGGGTCCTTGCATGACCGTGATCCGGCGGCTGCCCCGCGCCACGATCTCCTGCGCGGCCATTCTCCCTCCCTCCCGTCCGTCCGAATAAACCGACGGGCGGTTATCCGCCGTCCGGTCGAGAAACACGACCGGAATTTCCAGCTTCCGGTACGTGTCGGAATCGGGATGGTTGGTCGAAGCAATGACGCCGACGACGTTGTTTTGCACAAACGTTTGGATATATTCTTTTTCTTTTTTGCTGTTCTCATCGCTGTTGCCGAAAATAATCCGAAAACGGTTCGCCTGCATCTCATCCTCCACCCCGCGGGCCAGCTCGGGAAAGAAAGGGTTCGTAATATCCGGGAGCAGCAGGCCGGTTAGCTTGGATTTTCGTTTATACAGCGATCTGGCGACCTCATTCGGCGTGTAGCGCAGTTCTCTGATAGCGGTTTCAATTTTCTTGCGGGTATCTTCGTGCACATAACCCGCATCATTGATCATTCGCGAAACCGTCGCTACCGAAACGCCGGCATGCTTGGCCACATCTCTAATGGTTGCCATTTCGTCTTCTCTCCTCAATATGGAACCGGTTACACACTTAAGTTAACACATCGTTTCGCTTTTGGCAACCGCGATTTTATGTCCATGTTTTACCAAGCCGCCCTAACAAACATGCACAAACGGGCGTTGCGGCCCAGACGTTCCATCCTCGTTGCCTTCGTACACTTCAAGCTCAACCATCGCCGCAACGCGGACATAGTGCCCGTGGGCTAACACTATGCTTCTGCTGCCGTTCATGACGGGTACCGCGGCCGATTGTATATGATAGGGGCGCTTCCCCCGCCTTTTTGTTTGTATCCCCTTTGCTCAGTTCCGGCATCCTTCCTTAACCCTACGCCTGGTCCGATGCCGCGTGGCAAGGAATAATCGGGATGCTAGCGTTACCGTGCAGAGGAGCTGATTTTCAGGCAAACTTAACTGAACTGGCGGGACAGAGACGACAAGCAGCCTGAAAGGGCATTGACGTCGTGCGTGTCATCTTCTCCTTATCGTCCGTATCCCAACCGCCCGGAACCGTCGCTCATTTAACCATCATGGCCGAGAAACCGGCTTTGTCGTACCCCGTGCCCGCGCTTACTTCTTATGCAGCGGAGCGATCCGAACGCCGTTTGCGGCAAGCGCGCTGCGTACCGCGGCCGCCATAGCGGCGGCATGAGGACCGTCGCCGTGCAAACAGATCGTATCGGCACGGACCGGTACGCTTCCGCCTTCCGGCGTAAAAGCGCGGCCATGCACAACCATCGAAACGGCTTGTCTTGCGGCGGCTTCCGGCTCCGCAAGCGAAGCGCCCCGGCGGGAGCGCGGCGTTAAGCCGCCGCCCGGCTCGTAAGTGCGGTCTGCGAACACTTCCGAAGCGGCGTTCATGCCGAGACGCTCGGCCGTTTCCAGCAGCAAGCTTCCGGATTGGGCGTAAAGGATAAGCTCTTTGTCGATCGCAGCCGCGGCTTTGACGATCGCTTCGGCGATCTCCCCGTCGCGGTTCGCCATATGATATAAAGCGCCGTGCGGCTTGACATGCCGCAGCTTGCTCCCGGCGGCGTTCGCAAACGCCTGCAGCGCGCCGACCTGGTAGAGCACGAAATCGTATACTTCGCCGGGGGATACCGCCATCTCTCTTCTGCCGAAGCCAAGCCGGTCCGGCAGCCCCGGGTGAGCGCCGGTCGCAACTCCCGCCGCCAACGCCCTCTCTACGCTTTCTCTCATCGTATGCGGGTCGCCGGCGTGAAAGCCGCAGGCGATATTTACGCTGGTGACCAGCGACAGAAGCTCTTCCTCGCCGCCGAAGCGGTATGCCCCGAAGCCTTCTCCGTAATCGCAATTTAAGTCTACGGTTTCTTTTCGGTTGGCTGTCAACTCCATCTCCCCCTCCATCGTCTCACTTCCTCATCCGAGTGTTGTCTCCAAAGCCGGCAAAACTATGCTCGTGCGCCGGCTTGGACTCCTTAAGCGCAGTAACGCGGCCTGGCCGTTATTCCGTCCAATCGGCAGGCGGCCGCTAAGGACGGCGGCAGCGGATCGCCGCCTCCAACGCGCGAAGGCCATTCTGCCGTTCGCGGTCCAGCCGCTGCGCTTCTTCAAGCGTGACCGGCTTGAAGCGGATCGCTTCGCCCGGCTTCGCCTGGGCGAGCAGCGGCATGTCGACGGAAGCGACATGCGCGATGACGGGATAGCCGCCGGTCGTCTGGCAATCGGCGGCCAGCACGATCGGGGAGCCGCCGGCCGGCAGCTGGACGGCGCCGGGGGCAACCCCGTGCGACAGCAGCTCCGCGCCGGGGCCGCTTGCAATCGGGGGTCCCGCAAGGCGGACCCCCATCCGATCGGAGGCGGGAGCGACTTCGTACCGCTCCCGAAACAGCGCGGCCGCTTCGCTTAGCCGCGTCTCCTCCGGCATCGCGCGCAGCTCGATGCCGTCCC